>DASVUG010000043.1:0-10339 GCA_036387155.1 Pseudonocardia sp.
GCCGATCTCGTCCTCGTTGCGGTACATCGTCGCGGTGTCGACGTGCCGGCAGCCCGACCGCAGCGCCGCGGCGACCGCGTCCCGGCACGTCCGTCCCGTCAGCTGCCACGTCCCGAACCCGACCACCGGGATGGAACCACCCGCGGCGAACCCCACCGTCCCCGTCATGGGTGCTTCGTACCCGGTCCGGTCGGCCCCCGTCACTCCAGGCCCAGGCCGCGCCGCCCGGTGCGGTTGAGCCGCTCGGCCGGGACGCGGTCGGGCCAGGTGCGCTCGTAGTGCTCGGCGGGGAAGTCGCCCGGGCTGGAGCCGGTGGCGAAGGCCTCCCGGACGTCCGCGGCGTAGGCCTCGTTGCGCGGGCACCAGGGGGCGGCCGGGATGTACATGACGTTGCCCCAGCCCTTCTGGTCGGTCACCGGGTCGACGCCGTGGACCATGTCGCAGTGCCACCAGACCGAGTCGCCGGCGCGCACGTCGGGGATGCCGGCCACGGCCTGCAGGAGCAGCGGGTGCCAACGCTCGTTCGCCGGGAAGACGTGGCCGACCGTCACGCCGCACATGTCGTCGTCGGGCACGTCGGGCAGCAGCGGGCGCAGCATCAGGTAGGCCATGGCCTCGGGGATCGGCACGGTGTGCAGGACGCCCTGGTCGTGGTCCATGTCCGACAGCGCCGTCCAGCCCTGGAAGGTGCGGAACACCGAGCACATGGTGCTGCTGGGGTACTGCGGGCCGGCGGTGCGGTGCGCGGCGTCCCACGGGTCGTACTGCTCGACGGTGCCGTCGAACAGGTGGCGGAACGCCTGCTGGTACGCCCGGGTCATCCACAGGTCCAGCGTGCCGGGGTCGAGGTGGGTGCCCAGGCCGCCGGAGTCCGCGCCCGGGGGGCGGCGGCGGATGCGGTCGGGGTAGAGCGAGTCGCGCTCGGGGTCGAACCACCGCACGCCGTCGGACTCGCTGCGCCACTGCCGGTTGAGGAACGCCTGGACCCGCGCCATGCGGTCGCTCTGGCGGGCCTCCATCTGCGCCGACGACCAGTAGATCGGGTAGATCTCCGGCTTGGAGCCGACGCTGCCGAAGAAGTCGTCGCCCGGGCCCCGGTAGGTCTCGAAGAACCGGTTGTTCTCGACGTAGTCGACGATGGCGCGGTCCCAGGCCAGGGCCTGCTCGCGGGGGAAGTGGCCGCGCACGACCAGGCAGCCCCGGCGGTGCAGCTTGTCCAGCGTCGCGGCGGGCACGGTGCCGGCCGCGATGTCGGCGTAGTCGACCACCGGCCAGACCGTCTCCCCGCGCGCCTTCTCGGCGACGATCTCGGTCACCCGCGCGGCGACGCGCTCCTCGACGACGGCGAAGACCTCCTCGACGGTGCGGCCGGACGCGGCGATGCGGGCCCGCAGGGCCGCCTTGACCTCCCGGATCGCGGCCTTCAGGTCCGACGGCGTGGACTCCCAGTGCGGCAGCGCCGGCAGCGCACCCACGGTGGCGGTCATCCCCGACTCCTTTGGTGAGGTTGCTTTACTAGAAATCACGGTAGCGCGCCGTCCCCGTTCAGGCAAGGGTCCTTACTAGAGTGGGCGGGTGGATCCCGCCCGGCCGTCGGCCGACGTGCTCCGGTCGCTGACCGACGGGCACGTCCTGCGCGCGCTCATGGCGCACCGGCGGCTGACCCGCGCCGAGCTCGCCGCCGGGACGGGCATCTCCAAGCCGACCGTGTCGGAGAGCGTGCGCCGGCTCGCCGCGGCGGGGCTGGTGGCCGACACCGGGGAGCGGACCACCGGGCGCGGCCGCGTCGGCTCCTACTACGCGCTGGCCGACGACGTCGGCGGCGCGCTGGTGCTCGACGTCGCCCCCGAGGGGATCCGCGCGGAGGTGCTCGACGCGCACGGCGACGTCCTCGGCGCGGCGGACGAGCCGGTCGGTCACCCGGCACCGGCGCGGGAGGTGTCCGACGCGCTGGCCGCGGCCGCCCGTCGCGCGGTCGAGGGGGGCCGGCGGCGGGTGCGGCTCGCCGTGGTCAGCGCGGCGGACCCGGTCGACCGGGCCACGGGCCGCCTGGTCCACCTGCCGGACGCGCCCTTCCTGATCGGCGAGCTCTCCCCCGCCCGGGCGCTCGCCGACCTCGTCGACGGGCCGGTCCTGGTCGACAACGACGTCAACTGGGCGGCCCGGGCCGAGCGCGGCGCCGGCCGCGAGGCCCTCGACGACTTCGCCTACCTGCACCTCGGTGACGGCCTGGGCTGCGCCGTGGTGAACGACGGTGTCGTGCGCCGCGGGCACGCCGGCCTCGTCGGGGAGATCGCGCACCTGACCACCACCGGGCCGGACGGCCGGGCGGTCCCGCTCACCGCGGTGTTCGCGGCGCTGGGCCTGCGCCGGCCCGGCTCGACGGCGGTCGACGGCGCGGCGGTGCGGGCGGCGGTCGAGCGCGACGACGCGCGCGGCCGGGAGGTCCGCACGGCGCTGGCGCGGGCCGTCTGCGGGGTCCTGGCCGGCCTGGTCGCCCTCGCCGACCCGGAGCTCGTCGTGGTCGGCGGGAACTGGGGCCCGGCCCCGGCCGTCCTCGACGCCGTGCGGGAGGAGTTCGCGCGGCTCCCCCGCCACGTTCCCGTCCGCCCCGCCCGCGTCACCGACCGGGCCCCCCTCGCCGGCGCCCGCGCGCACGCCCTCGACGCCCTGCGGGCCGCGATCGCGGACGTGGGCGGCCGGTGACCGGGGCCCGCGGCCGAGGCCTACCCGCCGAGGGCGTCGACGGCGGCCATCTCGTCGTCGGTCAGGGAGAACCCGTCGACGTCGATGTTGGCCGCGATCCGCTCCGGGGTCCGGGACTTCGGGATCACCACGACGCCGTGCTGGACGTGCCAGCGCACGATCACCTGCGGCACGGTGACCCCGTGCGCCTCGGCCACGGCGACCAGCGCCGGCGCCCGCAGGTCGTTGCGCTTGAACGCGCTGTAGCCCTCGACCACCACGCCGCGCTCGGCGTGCGCGGCCACCAGAGCGGGGTCCCAGTCGCTCGGGCCGAACGGGATCTGGTTGAGCGCCGGCGCCTCCCCGCTAGTCCGCACCAGCAGGTCGATCTCGGCGGGCGAGTAGTTGCTGACGCCGATGTGCCGCGTCAGCCCGGCGTCGCGGGCCGCCACGAACTCCGCCCACAGCCGCGGGCTCGCGTCGCGGCCCGGCGGCCAGTGGATCAGCCACAGGTCGACGTGGTCCACCCCGAGGCCGCGCAGGCTCTCCTCCAGCGTCGCCCGCGCCCGCCCGGCCCGCGCCGGTGGCAGCTTGGTGGTCACGAACACCTCGTCGCGCGGGACGCCGCTGTCCCGCCACGCCTTCCCGATCTCGGCCTCGTTGCGGTACATCGTCGCGGTGTCGAGGTGCCGGTAGCCCGACCGCAGCGCCGCGACCACCGCGTCCCGGCACGTCCGCCCCGTCAGCTGCCACGTCCCGAACCCGACCGCCGGGATGCCCCCACCCCCTGCGAAGCCCACCGTCTGCGTCACGGACACCCGGTACCCCCGACGGTGCTCGACGCAACGGACGGCGCCGATGGCACGTTCACGTCAGCGGCAGCCCGACGTAGTTCTCGGCCAGCGTCCGGGCCGCCGACGGCGAGTGGACGACCGTGTCGAGCTCGGCGACCTGACGGCGCAGGTCGAAGTCGGTGGCGTCGGAGAAGCGGTGCAGCATCGAGGTCATCCAGAACGAGAACCACTGCGCCCGCCACACCCGCCGCAGCGCGGTGTCGGTGTAGGCCTCCAGCAGCCCCGTGTCCTTCGCGTCGTAGTACGCCCCCAGCGCCCGGTCGAGCACGCGGACGTCGGCCATCGCCAGGTTCATCCCCTTCGCCCCCGTCGGCGGCACCGTGTGCGCGGCGTCCCCGGCCAGGAACAGCCGCCCGTGCTGCATCGGCTCGCACACGAAGCTGCGGAACTGCAGCACGTCCTTCTTGAAGATCGGCCCGTCCTTGACCGTCGCGCCGGAGGGCGCCAGGCGCGCCTCGAACTCGCTCCAGATGCGGTCGTCGGACCAGTCCTCGACCGAGGTCGCGGGGTCGCACTGGAAGTAGAGCCGCTGGACGGTCGGGGACCGCGTCGACAGCAGCACGAACCCGCGCTCGGAGTGCGCGTAGATCAGCTCGTCCGACGAGGGGGGCGCCTCGGCGAGGATCCCGAACCAGGCGAACGGGTACTGCCGGAAGAAGTCGCGACGCCCGGGGACCAGGTGGCGGCACATCGTGCGCGACCCGTCCCCGCCGACCACGAAGTCGCACTCCAGCGACTCGACCCGGCCCCCGTGGCCGAAGCGGACCGTCGGCCGGTCGGTGTCGATCCCGTCGACCGCGGTGTCGGTCACGCCGAAGCGGAGGTCCCCGCCGTCGGCCAGCCGCCGGGCGATCAGGTCCTTGAGCACCTCGTGCTGGGGGTAGACCATCACCGACCGGCCGCCGGACAGCCCGGTCAGGTCGATCCGGTGCGTCCCGCCCTCGAAGGCCAGGTTGATGCCGTGGTGGACCGCTCCCTCGCGGGCCATCCGGTCCCCCACCCCGGTCTCCCGCATGAGGTCGACGGTGTTCTGCTCGAGGATCCCCGCCCTGATCGTCTGCTCGATCGACTCGCGGGTCTGGACGTCGACCACGACCGACTCGACGCCCCGCAGGTGCAGCAGGTGCGACAGCATCAGCCCCGCCGGTCCGGCCCCGACGATCCCCACCTGGGTGCGCACGGCGGTCCCCTTCCTCCGCGCCCGGGACGTCCCGGACGCCCCCGAGCCTGGCGCCGGTGCCGGGGTGTGGCAACCCGGTGCGGCGCCCCGGGGACGCTCCGCCTCCCCCGGCACTTGCCGCGGCGGCTCGCGGCCTCGTACCGTCGGGACGTCCATCAGGAGCGGCCGAGAGACCTGGCTCGACGACGCCGCAGCAACCCGTGGGTGCACCCGGCGCCCGCAGGGTGCTCACGCCGGGAGCGATGGGAGCACGGGATGCAGGGACCGGCCGGTACGGCGCTCACCCGCCGCCGCCACGTGGACCTGTGTCGCCTGCTCACCGGGCAGGGCCGCTGACCGCATCCGGTCCCGCAGCCCGAACCACCCGGAAGGCAGCCGTGTCCCGCACCCACCCGCTTCCCGTGCCCCGCCGCCCGCTGGTCGACGTCGTCGTGGTCGGGGCGGGGGTGACGGGATCGGCGGCGGCCTGGCGCCTCGCCCGCCGCGGCGCGAAGGTCCTCGTGCTCGACCGGTCACCGGCCGCCCGCCGCCACGCCGCCCACGGCGCCTCGCGGATCTTCCGCCACGCCGACCCGTCGGGCCACCACCTGCGCCTCGCCGCGCAGGCGCTGCCCCTGTGGCGGGAGCTGGAGGCCGAGACCGGCGCCCAGCTGCTGACGATCACCGGCGGGGTCGACCACGGCGACCCGGGCACCACCGCCGCGATCGCGGCCGTCCTCGCCGCGCACGGCGTGCGGCACGAGTGGCTCGACCCGTCCGACGCGGCGCTGCGCTGGTCGGGGATGCGTTTCGACGGCCCCGTGCTCCACCAGCCCGACGGCGCCGGGCGGATCGACGCCGACCAGGCGGTCGCGGCGCTGGTCGCAGCGGCCCGGGGCCGTGGCGCGGAGGTCCGCAGGCGGGTCACCGCGACGGCGGTCGAGGTCCTCGGCGACGACCTGGCGCACGTGCACACGTCGGTCGGCGTGGTCGCCGCACGCCGCGTGGTGGTCGCGGCGGGGGTGGACACCGCATCCCTCCTGGACGGGGCGGTCGCGCCGCCCGCGCCGCGGGTGGTGTGGGAGCCGGCGGCGCTGTTCCCGTTCCACGACGTGCCGCCGTGCGTCGCCCGCCCCGGCGCCTGGCCCACCTTCGTCCACCACGGTCCCGGCGGCCACGGGCTGGCCGACCCCTGCGGCGACGTCCGCGTCGGCCTGCGCGCCGCCGGGGACGACCGCGACCGGGACGACCACACCGCCGCCGCGGAGGGCCTGGCGCGGTTGCAGGACTACGTCGCGGCGTGGCTGCCCGGGCTGGACGCCTCGCGGCCGCGTCCGGTCACCGCCACGTCGTCCGCACGGCCCGCCGACGGGCTCCGGCCGGTCCGCCACGGCCCGGTCGTGGTGGGCGGGAGCACCGGCGGGCACGGTCTCGGGCACGCGCCGGCCGTCGGCGAGGCCCTCGCCGCGCTGGCCGGGGAGCGCACCCCGGCGACGGTCGGGGCGTGACAGGACCGCCGCCGGCTCCCGTCCGACCTCGCTGCCCCACCCCGCTGTGACCCCACCCGCGTCCCGGAGGACCGCGTGACCGCGCACGCCCCCGTCGCCCCGCCGCACGTCCTCGACGACCCGATCCGGGCGGCCCTGCTCGGGCCGCACGCCCACCTCGCCGAGCGCCGCGGCCGCGTGCTGCGCTACCCGGTCGACGTCAGCCCGTTCCTGGCCTTCCCCCACGATCCCGACGACGCGGACTGGCGCGACCTCGCCGAGCTGGCCGGGCCCGGGGCGACGATCGCCCTCGCCGGCGTCGCGGTCCCCCCGGGCTGGGAGGTCGTGTTCGAGGTCGCGGGCGTCCAGATGGTCGACGACGGCGTCGTGACCGCCCCCGACCCCGAGGCGGTCGTGCTCGGGCCGGCCGACGTGCCGGAGATGCTCGCGCTCGTCGAGCGGACCCGACCCGGCCCCTTCCTCCCCGGGACCGTCCGGATGGGCACCTACCTCGGCCTCCGGCAGCGCGGACGCCTGGTCGCGATGGCCGGCGAGCGGCTGCACCCGCCGGGCTGGACGGAGATCAGCGCCGTGTGCACCGACCCGGAGCACCGCGGCCGGGGGCTCGCGACGCGGCTGGTCCGGGCGGTCGCCGCCGGGATCCGCGAGCGCGGCGAGACCCCGTTCCTGCACACGGCGGCGACGAACGCCACCGCGATCCGCCTCTACGAGTCCCTGGGGTTCCGGCTGCGCCGCACGACCACGTTCGGGGCCGTCCGGGTGCCCGCGGCACCGTGAGGCCGACGCGGGCCCGGTGGTGGCGCCGACCGGGGGTCGGTCCCGGACCGGTCAGGGCGCACCGCTCGCGGTCGCGGTCGGGTGAGCCGCCTGCCGGTCGCGCCGGTCAAACCAGAGGACCACCACCATGTGCGGGACGGTCAGGGCGAGCAGGATCTTCAGCGCCTCGGCGATCGCGGCCCCCGGGTCGGCCGCGGACCGGGCGAACCCCGCGAGCGCCGCGAGCACCGCGAGCGCGGCGAGCGTCGGCAGGGCGGCGAGCCGGCAGAACCGCAGCAGCGCGGACCCGCCGCGTCCCGCCGCGAGCAGGGCGGCGCAGCCGGGTTCGTCGGCGAGCAGGCGGCCGGTGTGCCGGACGGCGTGCCAGCCGCCGAACCACACGGCGAAGGCGGCCAGCGGCGGCAGGACGGTGCCCAGGGCGCCGATCAGCGCCAGGTCGAGCACGACGGCCCGCCGTCCCGCCCGGTGCGCGGCGACCCCCGCGACCACGGCGGCGACCGCCCACGCGACCACCCCGCCCAGGCGCACCGGGGCGGAGGCGATCGTGGCGGCCAGGCCCGGCGACATCGCCGTCGCCACCGCCTCGATGAGGTCGCCGGAGAACGCGAGGGGGACCAGGAGCGCGCCGGTGCCGGCGAGCGCCGCCGCGACGGCGACGCCCCGGCCGGGCCGCCACCCGGTCGACTCCCGCCACACCTCGAGCTCGCCGAGCCCGAAGTGGACGGCCCCGAGCACGACGACGAGGACCGCCGCCGCGGTGCCCGCCCACGTGATCAGGCACCACGCGGCGCCGGCGACGACCGCGTACACGCCCGTGACCTGGACGAGGGACCGCCCCGTCAGCCGGCACAGCAGCAGGTGGTCCACCGCCCCGTGCGGCACCCCCGCGACGATCCCGAGCCCGGCGACCAGGACCGTCAGCGTCGCCGCGGTGCTGCCGGGCACGAACGGCGCGAGGGCGAGCGCGAGCAGCACCACCCCGCCCACGATCCGGCGCGACCACGTCGCCGCCCGTACGACGACGTCCGCCGGGCCGTGCTGCAGCGCTGCGGTGGACTGCGGCGTCCCCATGCCGCGAAGTATGCGGCCGCCGAGCCGGCGCCGCGCGACGAACCGATTCAGAGGTTGTTCAACTCGCGCGCCTAAACAACGGGTCCCATGATGTGGACACACCTGCAACGGGTCGGCGCGACCCCGCGGAACAAGGCGGGGAGAGGCCCTCGGTCGCCGTTGTCGGTGCCACGGATACGACGACGTGCCCACGGAGGCCGAAGTGATCCCCGACCAGCTGACCCAAGGTCAGTTCGACACGGTCTACAACCTGCTCTCACTCGTCATCGCCGCACAGCTGTTCACGTCCCTCTACCTGCTGGTGGTGCAACCGCGGGTCCTGGCCCGCTACCGGCAGGCGCTGGTCATCTCGGCGATCGTCTGCGGCATCGCCGCGTACCACTACTTCCGGATCTTCGACTCGTTCCGGGAGGCGTTCGTGACCGACGCGCCCGGCGGTCGCGGGATCTACACCCAGGCCCCGGGCCAGTCGTTCAACGAGGGCTACCGCTACGTCGACTGGCTGCTCACCGTGCCGCTGCTGCTCGTCGAGCTCGTGGTGGTGCTCGCCCTCGCGCGCAAGCTGCAGGCCTCCCTGCTCGCCCGGCTGATCCCGGCCTCCGCGCTGATGATCGTGCTCGGTTACCCGGGCGAGGTCAGCGGGGACAACTTCGAGCGCTTCCTCTTCGGGGCCCTGTCCACGATCCCGTTCCTCTACATCCTGTACGTGCTGTTCGTCGAGCTGACCCGCTCGCTCGACCGCCAGCCCGCGGCCGTGCGGGGCACCGTGAGCCGGATGCGCCTCCTGCTGCTCGCGACCTGGGGCGTCTACCCGATCGCCTACCTGTTCCCGCTGATCGGGTTCGACGGGGCGGACGCCTGGGTCCTCAAGCAGGCCGGCTACTCGCTCGCCGACATCGCGGCCAAGGCGCTCTACGGCCTGCTGATCTACAAGATCGCCCGGGTCAAGTCGTTCGCCGACGACCCCGCGTTCGAGGCGGCGGAGGTCGCGCACGACGAGCCCGTCGGGCGGGAGCGGCGGACCGGAACGACGGCCACGGAGGTCACGGCGCGCTGACGCGTCGACGTCGCAGGACCGGACCCGCCGGTGGGCGCCCCGCCGGCGGGTCTGACCACGTCCGGCCCCGGCACGCCCCTCCCGCACGGCGGTTCGTTGCCGCGCGGGCCCGGCTCCGCCATGATCTGCGCGTGACGGGCGGCGACCGGACCGGCGGGACCCCGAGCGCCCGGTACAGCTGGCCGCGCGCGGCGGACGGAGGGGGGCGGTGAGCCGCTGGGCGCTCGTGCAGCACGTGGCGTTCGAGGGACCGGGGACGATCGGCGCGGTCGCGGCCGAGCACGGCATCGCCCTCGACGTCCGCCGCATGGACCTCGGGCACCCCCTGCCGAGCGTCGAGCAGCTGGACGGGCTGGTCGTGATGGGCGGCCCGATGAACGCGTTCGACGACGCCGACCACCCGCACCTCGCCGCGGAACGGGCCCTGCTCGGCGCCGCGGTCGGGCGCGGGTTGCCCGTGCTCGGCGTGTGCCTCGGCGCCCAGCTGCTCGCCGCCGCCCTCGGGGCGTCGGTCCTGCGCGGCGACGCCCCGGAGATCGGACTGGGCGAGGTCGCCCTCACCGCGGAGGGCGAGCGCGACCCCGTGCTCGGCGGGAACGGCGCCCGGCTGCCGGTGCTGCACTGGCACGGCGACACCTTCACCCTCCCCGACGGGGCGACCCTGCTGGCCTCCAGCGCGGCCTACGCCCACCAGGCCTTCCGGGTCGGGCGCCGCGCGTACGGGCTGCAGTTCCACCTCGAGGTCGACGCCCCGCTGCTCGACGGGTTCGTCCCGCACCTGCCGCCGGAAGTGTCCCTGGACCGCGGGCGCGCGGCCGCCGTCGAGCGCGCGGGGCGGGAGGCGCTCCGCCGCTTCTTCACCCGGGCCGGGCGGTCATGAGCCCGGACGCGACCTGACCAGCTCCCACACCGGCGACGGCGACGGCGACGGCGTCGGCGAGCCCGTCGTGGTGGGACGTCCGGCGGATCCCCTCGTCCGCCCCTACGCCGAGCACACGGCCTTGGCCCTCGGCCACGCGTTCGAGCAGGTCCGCGGCCACCGCCGGCCGCCCCCGGCCCCCGCCTGACCGCGGCTGTCCATGGTGGAGCGGGAATGACGGTCGCCGTGGGCGGGTTGTCGCGGGCATGCCCGTCGAGTTCCTCGGAATCGGTGCGACCAACGACGGCACGGAGACGCGCGCCCGCTCCGGGCCCGCCTTCGACCCGGAGTACACGGTGGCGCTGGCGA
>DASVUG010000044.1:0-12738 GCA_036387155.1 Pseudonocardia sp.
CCGACGGTGTCGCCGAAGCGGCGGACGTGGACCACCTGCGCGACCACGTCGGCGTCGCCCGGCTCGGCCGCCCGGTTCCCCCGGGTGCGGGGCCGGCGGACCCGGGGAGCCCGGAGCCTCAGCGACCCGAGCCGGCGGGCACGGTCACCGCGATTCGCGGGACTGGTGGAATGCCGTCACCACCTCGGAGGGGATGCGGCCGCGGTCGGAGATCTTCATACCCTGCTTGCGGGCCCATTCGCGGACCGCCTGGTTCTGCTCGCGGTCGACCGCCGTGCGGCCCTTCGGCGCCGCGCCGGGCGTGCCGTTCGCGCCGCTCGGGGCGGAGCCGCCGCGGCGGCGACCGCCGGAACGGCGGGCGGCGGCCACGAAGTCGGCGAGCACGTCGCGCAGCCGACCCGCGTTCTCCTTCGACAGGTCGATCTCGTAGTTCCGACCGTCGATCCCGAACTCGACGGTCTCGTCGGCGACCTCGCCGTCCAGATCGTCGACGAGCCTGACCTCACGAATCTGCGCCATCGCAGCAGCCTTCCCCCCACAGAGAGCCGAACACCATTCACAGCCTGATGGCCGTCCGTGCGGCCGTACCGCATCACGCGCGACAATAGCTTTACCGCGACGACGATGTCGAGCAGGGATCCGGAACGTGTCAACGATCGCACCCGAACCGGGTGCGCGGAAGGCGATAATCGGGGCGACGCGACCGTCGGTCACCCCATCACGTCACTCCGGACGCACGAGCGGATACAGAATGGTCTCGCGGATGCCGAGACCGGTGAGCGTCATGAGCAGGCGGTCGATGCCCATACCCATCCCCCCGGTGGGCGGCATGCCGTACTCCATCGCGCGCAGGAAGTCGTCGTCGACCCGCATCGCCTCGGGATCGCCCGCCGCGGCGCGCAGCGACTGCGCCTCCAGCCGCGCGCGCTGCTCGACCGGGTCCACCAGCTCGGAGTAGCCCGTGGCCAGCTCGGTTCCGAAGACGACCAGGTCCCAGCACTCGGCCAGGCGCGGGTCGGCCCGGTGGGCCCGGACGAGCGGGCGTACCTCGACGGGGTAGTCGCGCACGAACGTCGGCTCGACCAGCGTGTGTTCCACCAGCTTCTCGAAAAGCTCCAGCACGATCTCGCCGGCGCTCGCCGATTCGGGGAGCTCGACGTCGAACTTCGCGGCGACGGTGCGCAGCTCCTCCACGGGGGTGTCGAGCGTGACCTCGCGGTCGACGGCCTCGGAGACCGCCTCGTGCAATGCGACCTCGCGCCACGGCCCCGACAGGTCGTGCGTCGTTCCGTCGGCGTGCGTCACCGACTCCGAACCGAACACCGCGCGCACACAACCGATCACCAGATCCCGGGTGAGCGCGCCGATGTCGTCGTAGGTCGCGTACGACTGGTAGGCCTCCAGCATCGCGAACTCCGGGGAGTGCGTGGAGTCGATCCCCTCGTTGCGGAAGTTGCGGTTGATCTCGAAGACGCGCTCGATCCCGCCGACGACCGTCCTCTTCAGGAACAGCTCCGGCGCGATCCGCAGGTACAGATCCGTGTCGAGGGCGTTCGCGTGGGTGACGAACGGGCGCGCCGTCGCACCGCCGTGCTGCAGTTGCAGCATCGGCGTCTCGACCTCCACGAAATCGCGGTCGTGCAGCAGCGAGCGCAGCGTCCGCACGACGGTGGCGCGGGTGTGGACCATCTCCCGGGCCTGCGGGCGCACGATCAGGTCGGCGTAGCGCTGCCGGACGCGGGTCTCCTCGCTCAGCCCGCGGTGCGCGACGGGCAGCGGGCGCACCGCCTTGCTCGCCATCGCCCACCGCTCGGCCAGCACGGACAGCTCCCCGCGCCGGCTGGTGATGACCTCGCCCGTGACGAGGACGAAGTCGCCGAGGTCCACCTCGGCCTTCCACCGGGCCAGCTCCTCCGCCCCGACCGAGGCCAGGCTGAGCATGGCCTGCAGCTCGGTGCCGTCGCCCTCGCGCAGCGTGGCGAAGCACAGCTTGCCGGTGTTGCGCAGGAAGATCACCCGCCCGGCGACGCCGACGTGCTCGCCCGTCTGCGTGTCCGGCGGGAGGTCGGGGTGCGCGGCGCGGACCGCGCGCAGGGTGTGGGTGCGGGCGACCGCGACCGGGTAGGGATCGCGGCCGTCGGCCAGCATCGCGGCGCGCTTCGCCCGGCGCACCCGGATCTGCTCGGGGAGGTCGGCCTCGGTGTCGGGGCCCGGGGCCGGGTCGGCGCGCTGCTCGGTGCTCACCCCGCCAGGGTATGGGGGGCGCCCGCCGGTCCCCGCGGCGTGTCCGGCGGGCCCGACGCCGCGGGCGGGACGGCCCTCACCGGACGTTGCGCAGGTAGGCCAGGCGCAGGCCGAGCAGCGTGAGGTCCGGGACGTGCGCGCTGATCGTCTCGGACTCGCCGACGAGCAGCGGGGCGAGCCCGCCGGTCCCCAGCACCGTCACCGGCGGGGGCAGCTCGGCCAGGATGCGCCGCACCAGCCCGTCCACCTGCCCGGCGAACCCGTACAGCACCCCCGACTGCAGGCACTCCTCGGTGTTCTTGCCGATGACCGAGCGCGGCCGGGTGAGCTCGACGGTGCGCAGCGCGGCGGCGCGGGCGGCCAGGGCCTCCATCGAGATCTCGACGCCCGGGGCGAGCGCGCCGCCGAGGAACTCCCCGCGCGCGGAGACGACGTCGATGTTGGTCGAGGTGCCGAAGTCCACGACGACGCAGGCCGTCCCGCAGAGCTGGTGCGCGGCCAGGGTGTTCACCACCCGGTCCGCGCCGACCTCCCGCGGGTTGTCGACCATCAGCGCGACGCCGGTGCGGACACCGGGGCCGACGACGATGCTGGGCAGGTCCGTGCGCCGGTCCAGCAGCAGCCGCAGCTCGCGCAGCAGGCTCGGCACCGTCGAGAGCGCGGCGATGGCGCTGACCTGCGGTGCGTACGGGCCGAGCAGGGCGCGGACGGCGACGTCGAGCTCGTCGGCGGTCATCCGCGGGTCGGTGCGCATCCGCCAGTCCCGGATGAGCGGCGGGCGCGCGACGGACACCGAGGTGGTGTCGGCGTAGAGCCCGAGCGCGATCTGGGTGTTGCCGATGTCGATGCAGAGCAGCATCTACCGGCCCGATCCGACCGGTCGGCGCGCCCGGGCCGGCGCCGGCCGGCGGGATGGCAAGGGGCTCACAGGACGACCGCCACGTTGTCGATCAGGCGGGTGGTGCCGATGCGCACCGCGGCGAGGAGCCGGGCGCGGCCGGCGCGGGGGGCGGGCCCGAGGTCGGGGTCGCGCAGCGCGAGGTAGTCCACGGCCAGGGCGGGCTCGGCGTCGAGGACGGCCCGCGCCGCCGCGAGGACCGCCTCGGGACCGCGCGCGGACACCCCGGCTCCGGCGGCCAGCGCCCGGTGCAGCGCCGCGGCGGTGGGGCGGTGCTCCGGCGCCAGGTAGGCGTTGCGCGAGGAGAGCGCGAGCCCGTCGGCCTCGCGGACCGTGGGCACGCCGACCACGGCGAGCGGGAAGTCCAGGTCGGCCACCATCGCCCGGACGAGCACGAGCTGCTGGTAGTCCTTCTCCCCGAAGAACGCCACGTCCGGCCCGACGGCGTGGAAGAGCTTCGCGACGACGGTGAGCACGCCGGCGAAGTGCCCCGGCCGCACCGCGCCCTCCAGCTCGGCGCCGCGCGGGCCCGGGTCGACCGTCGTCGCGACGCCGGCAGGTCCTGCGCCACCGGCGGAGCCCGGGTACATGTCGTCCACGCCCGGGGCGAACACCAGCTCCACGCCCTCGTCGCGGCAGACCTCCAGGTCCGCCTCGAACGGGCGGGGGTAGCGGGCGAGGTCCTCCCCCGGGCCGAACTGCAGCGGGTTGACGAAGATCGACACGACGACGACACCGGCCCCGGGCATCCGGCGGGCGTGCCGGATCAGCTCGCGGTGGCCGTCGTGCAGCGCGCCCATCGTGGGCACGAGCGCGACCCGCCGCCCGGCCCCGCGCAGCGCGCGCGTCACCGGGCCGATCGTCGCCCGCGCCGTGTGCACGGTCGGCTCCCCCGGCCGGTAGCCCCCGCGGGTGCGGGCGGTCGTCACCACGTCCGCCACCCCCGTCCGCGGGTGTCCCGTCCCCGGGTCACGGGGCGTCGGCCGCGGGCGGGCGGCACGGCGTCGCTCAACGGTCCTCCTCGTCCAGAGCGGCGCGCACCTCGTCGGCGGCGTGCCCGGGCAGCAGGCCCGACCGCCGGGCGCGCGTCGCGGTGCGGGCGGCGAGCGTCCGGTAGGTCAGCGCCAGGTCGGGGTCGACGGCGGCGAGCTCGCGCAGGTGCGTGCGCACCGTGCCGGCGTCGCCGCGGGCGACGGGGCCGGTCAGCGCGCGGTCGCCGTGCCGCAGGGCGTTGTCCAGGGCCGCGGACAGCAGCGGTGCGACCAGCCGTTCGGCCGGCCGCACGCCCGCGTGCTCCAGGACCTCCACGCAGTCCCGCACCAGCGTGATCAGGTGGTTCGCGCCGTGGGCGAGCGCCGCGTGGTAGAGCGGCCGGACGGCCTCGGGCACCCGCACGGGCTCGCCGCCCATCTCCACGACCAGCGCCTCGCCGACGCTCCAGGCCGCCGGCAGCCCGCCCGCCTCCCCTTCCCCCTCCGCGGCGGTCACGGCGACGGCGGCGCCGGCGAGCCGCGCGACGTCCTCGGTGCGCCCGGTGAAGGTCATGACGGGGTGCAGCGCGAGCGGGAGCACCCCGTGCGCCGTCGCGGGGTCGAGCACCGCCACGCCGTGCGCGCCCGAGGTGTGCACGACGATCTGCCCGGGGCGGAAGCCACCGGCTGCGGCGAGGCCGCGCACGAGGCCGGGCAGGACGTCGTCCGGAACGGCGAGGAGCACCAGGTCCGCGCCGGCGGCGGCCTCGTCGGGCGGGCGCAGCGGCACGCCGGGCAGCAGGGCCGCGGCGCGGCCGACCGACGCGCGGGAGACCCCGGAGGCGGCGACGACGCGGTGCCCGGCCGCGGCCAGGGCGGCGCCCAGAACGGCACCCACCCGCCCGGCGGAGACCACCCCGACGGCGAGCCGGGCGGGCCGGCCTGCGCTCATCCCTCCAGGGTAGTGCGGCGGCCGCGGGCGGGTCAGCGGGGCGGCGGCCCCCAGGGGTGGCCCTGGTGCTCCGGCGCGGGGCGGTCGCCCTGCTGCTGCGCCGGCGGCGCCCAGCCCCCCTGCGGCGGCGGGGGTGCGCCGTCGCCCTGCTGCTGCGGCGGGATCGCAGCGCCCGGCGGCGACCAGCCGCCCGGCTGCTGCGGCGTCCAGCCGCCCGGCGGGGGCGGGGTCCAGCCGCCCGGCTGCGGCGGGCTCCACTGCGGGGGCGGGCCGTAGCCCTGCTGCGGAGGCACCGGGCCCGGCCGGGGCGCGCCGTACCCCTCGTAGGGGGACGCGCTGTAGCCCTGCTGCGTCGGGCCCCAACCATGCTGGCCCGCGGCCGGCGGGTACGGCGCACCCGCGCCCGGCGGGTACGGCGTGGGCTGCCACCCGGGCGGCTGCGGGGGCGGGGGGCTCCAGCCCGAGGGCGGCGGGCGGCGCCACGCGGCCGTCAGGGCGTCGGGCTGGCCGGTCGCGCGGGCCCGCGCGGCGACCAGGGTCGCGAGCCGCTCGTCGTGCCACTGCTGCGAGCGCTCCGAGACGCCGCCCCGGGCCATCCTCGCGCGGAGGAAGGCCAGGTCGGTGACGGCGGTCTGGTAGTCCACGACGGCCTTCGCGGCGGCCTTGCCGGAGCGCTGCGCCACGGCGTGCCGCCAGCGGCTGCGGCCGGCCAGGCTGCCGAGCAGCTCCACCTCGCTGGGGGCGATCCAGCCGGCGTACGCCATCGCCGGCAGCTGCTCGCGCACCGTGCGCTGCTCCCGGCGGCGCTGCCAGACGACCAGCACCGTCATCCCGACGAACAGCGGCACCATGATGAACAGGTAGACGCCGAGGAACACGTCGCCGCCGCCGAGGGTCGCCGAGCCGTTCCACAACGCGTGCAGCAGGACGGCCAGCAGGTAGCCCACGAGCACCAGCGCCACCCGCGGCGGCACCGTCCTGCGGGAGGCCGCGAGCCCGCAGGCGATCCCCGTCATCGCCGTGAACAGCGGGTGGGCGAACGGGGAGAGGACCCCGCGCAGCAGCAGGGTCGTCAGGACGGCGGCGCCCTGCCCCATCGCGCCGGAGTCCTCGGCGAAGGCGCGGCCGATGTAGAGGATGTTCTCGGTGAAGGCGAAGCCCGCGGCGACGAACCCGGCGTAGACGACGCCGTCCACGACGCCGTCGAACTCGCGGCGCCGGAAGATCAGCAGGCCGACGACGAAGGCGCCCTTCACGCCCTCCTCGACGAACGGGGCGACGACCGAGGCGCCGAGGACGTCCCCGCTGCCCTGGCCGAGCACGGCGTCCAGGACCAGCGCGGCGCTGCTGTTGATGAGCAGGGCCGTGAGCGCCGCGACGCACGCGCCCCACAGGAAGGCGAACAGCAGCGTCCGCGGGGGTTCGGGCTCCCAGCGGTCCACCCACTGGAACGCCAGCACCACCACGGTGACCGGCGCCAGCGCGCAGAACGCCCCCACCAGCACCGCGACGGGCCCGATCGACGTGGTGACCAGGCCGAGGACCACGAGCCCGGAGATCCCGAACACGACCAGCGCGACGATCGGGCCGAGCACCCGGCGCCGTTGCCGACCGGGCGTGGGCGCGTGGGGGTGGGCGACCGCCATGATGGCTGAGCCTACCTGCGCCGAGCCGAACCCTCAGGTCGTGCGCGGCCGGCGGAGCCCGAACCGCCGTTGTACGACTGTTGACACCGGGATCGGTACGATCAGCGGTGTGAGCGTCGAGCCCCTCGCCAGCCTGGACCGGAGCACGCTGCGGGAGCGCGCTCTGGCGGCCGTCCGCTCGGCGATCACCTCCGGGCAGTACCGCCCCGGCGACCACCTCGGCGAGGTCGACCTGGCGGCGCACCTCGGGGTCAGTCGCGGGACGGTGCGCGAGGCGTTGCGGCACCTCCAGCAGGAGGGCCTGGTCACCACCGGTGCGCGGGGGATGCTGCGGGTCAGCACGATCGCGCCCAAGGAGGTCCGGGAGCTGTTCGCGGTGCGGGCCGCGCTGGAGGGGTTCGCCGCGTCGGAGATCATCGCGTCCGCCGACCGGGCCGCGGCGGTCGCGACCCTGAGGGCCGCGGTCGACCGCATGGCCGACGCCGACGACGCCGCGCGGGGCGGCAGCGGGAACGGCGCCTTCCAGGCCGCCCTGGAGGCCGACCTGGCCTTCCACCTGCTGCTGTGCGAGCTCTCGGGCAACTCGATGCTGGTGGACACCTGGCGGCACCTCGAGGGCCGCATCCGGGTGACGATCATGAACGGCGAGCCGCGCACCGGGTCGGCCGGAGCGCCCACGATGATGGCGCGCGACCGGCACGCCCCGATCGTCGACGCGATCGAGCGCGGGGACGCCGCCGACGCGGCCGCGGTCGTCGCCCGGCACATGGCTGCGGCGGCCGACCAGTACGCGCCACAGGTCGACCGGAGCTGATCCCACCACCACGCCGGCCCGGCGTCGCTGCTGATCAGCGACCTGCTCCGCCATCGGGGTGACAGCTCTACCCCACTGTTGACACGACGGTTGCCACTCTTCACTCTCCTTCTCGACAGCTGACTGTTAACAGTCAACTGTAGGCGCAGGGGCTATCGGCGGTCCCCGCCCTTCCACTCGATCAGCGGAGATCACCATGACCGAACGGCACCCGCCCGTCCCGGACGCCCACCTGGAGCAGGTCGCGCACTGGCACCCCATCGAGGGGACGCCGGAGAAGAAGAAGGTCGCGATCGGCTGCTCGGTCGGCGCGACCATCGAGACCTACGACTTCATCGGCTTCGGCGTCGCGGCCGCCCTGTACTTCAACAAGGTCTTCTTCCCGGCCACCGACCCGCTGTCGGGGACGCTGCTCTCGTTCGCCACGTTGGGCATCGGGTTCGCCGTCCGCCCCCTCGGCGGCATCATCGGCGGCTACCTCGGCGACAAGATCGGCCGGAAGCCCGTGCTGGTCGGCTCGCTGCTGCTGATGGGCTTCGCGACGGTGCTGATCGGCCTGCTGCCCACCTACCAGCAGGTCGGCGTGTGGGCCGGGATCCTGCTGGTGATCGTCCGCGTCGTGCAGGGTCTGGCGTTCGGCGCCGAGTGGGGCGGCGCGATCCTCATGTGCTTCGAGCACGCGCCGTGGCGCAAGAAAGGCCTCTACACCGGGATCACGCAGGCCGGCTTCCCGGTCGGGCTGCTGCTGGCCAACCTCGCGTTCCTGGTGAGCGTGCCCCTGGGCGACCAGTGGGCCTGGCGGGTGCCGTTCCTGCTGTCCGCCGTGCTGGTCGGCGTCGGGATCGTCATCCGGCTCAAGGTCGAGGAGTCCCCGGAGTTCGAGGAGCTCAAGTCCGAGGGCGAGCTCGCGAAGAACCCGCTGACCGAGGTCCTGCGCGACGACTGGCGCAACATCCTCCGCGCCTTCTGCCTGCGCATCGCCGAGACCGCCGGCTACGCGGTGTCGGTGACCTTCATGCTGTCCTACGTCGCGACCGAGAAGCTGGCCGGCCGGCCGGTCACGCTGACCGCCACCATGATCGCCGCCGCGATCGGCATCTTCGCGACCACCTACTTCGGCGCCTGGACCGACCGGATCGGCCGCCGCCCGGTCTACCTGCTGGGCACCGGCATCATGATCCTCTGGGGCGTCCCGCTGTTCCTCGTGGTCAACACCGGCTCCGCCGTCGCGATCGTGATCGCCTTCGTCATCAGCTACTCGGTCTGCCAGAACTCGCTCGCCGGCGTGCAGGGGGCCTGGTTCTCCGAGCTGTTCAACGCCAAGACCCGTACCACCGGCGCCTCGCTGGCCTACCAGCTCTCCGCCGTCGTCTCCGGCTTCACCCCGCTCGTCGCCACCGCGCTGTACGCCACCACCGGCTGGATCGGCCCGGCGGTCCTGTTCAGCTTCTACGGGTTGCTGGGCCTCGTCGCCGCCCTGCTGACCCGCGAGACGTGGGGCCGCGAGCAGCGCGAGGAGGTCGCCGCGCTGGAGCGCGCGCTGGCCGCGGAGGGCACCGAGCCCACCGCCCGGCGCCGCACCGAGAACGCGAGCGGGAGCTGACATGACCACCGACACCACCCGGGAGCACCCCGTGACCAGCACCGCCGCACCCGCGGCCACCCGCGCCGAGCGCATCGAGAACGTCCGGGGTGCCGCGTACCGCATCCGCCGCAACGCCCTCGACATGGGCGAGGTCCAGGGCCAGGGCTACATCGGCCAGGCGTTGGGCGTCGCCGACGTCCTCGCCGCCGTCTACGCCGACGCCCTGCGCCACCGGCCCGAGGACCCGGACTGGGCCGACCGCGACCGGTTCCTGCTCTCGATCGGCCACTACGCCATCGCCCTGTACGCGGCGCTGGCCGAGGCGGGGATCATCCCCGTCGAGGAGCTCGAGACCTACGGCTCGGACGACTCGCGCCTGCCGATGTCGGGCATGGCGTCCTACACCCCCGGCATGGAGATCTCCGGCGGCTCCCTGGGCCACGGCCTCGCCGTCGCCTGCGGGATGGCGCTCGGGCTGCGCCACCGGGGCAACCCCGCCCGGGTCTACGACCTGCTGTCCGACGGGGAGCTCGACGAGGGCTCGACGTGGGAGGCGGCCCTGCAGATCGCCCACCACGGCCTGGACAACGTCACCGCGATCGTCGACGTCAACGCCCTGCAGGCCGACGGCCCGACCGCCGGCGTGCTGCGCACCGAGCCGGTCACCGACAAGTGGCGGGCGTTCGGCTGGCACGCCGTGCGGGTCGACGGCAACGACGTCCCCGCGCTCGTCGACGCCCTCGACGAGCTCCGCGGGCACCGCGGCTCGCCCGGCGTGCTGATCTGCGACACCCGCGTCGGCCGCGGCGTGCCGCTGCTCGAGACCCGCGAGAAGGCGCACTTCATGCGCGTCTCCGCCGACGAGTGGCAGATCGCCCGCGACCAGCTCGCCGAGGGCTTCGAGACCGGAGGACGCAACCGATGAGCACCACGACCCCCGCCGCCCGGACCGCCTCCGCGCCGGCGAAGAAGCGCCTGACCACCTCGGCGATGATCGCCTCGTTCGCCGACCCGGGGCAGAGGACGGCCCCCGCCCCGTTCGGACACGCGCTGGCCCGCCTCGCCGACGAGCGCCCGGAGGTCGTCGGGCTGTCCGCGGACCTGGCCAAGTACACCGACATGCACGTCTTCCGGGCGGCCCACCCGCAGCGGTTCTTCCAGATGGGCATGGCCGAGCAGGCGATGTTCGGCGCCGCGGCCGGGCTGGCCGAGGTCGGGCTGGTGCCGTTCGCGTCGACCTACTCGGTCTTCGCGACCCGCCGCGCCTACGACTTCCTCTGCCTCGACATCGCCGAGCCCAACCTCAACGTCAACGTCGTCGGCGCGCTGCCCGGGTTGACCACCGGCTACGGGCCCAGCCACCAGGCCACCGAGGACCTGGCGATCCTGCGGGGCTGCCCGAACCTGACCATCGTCGACCCCTGCGACTCGGTCGACATCGAGCAGGCCGTCCCGCAGCTGGCCGCCCACGCCGGGCCGACCTACCTGCGGCTGCTGCGCGGCCAGGTGCCCACGGTGCTCGACGAGTACGACTACCGCTTCGAGCTCGGGAAGGCCGCCGAGCTGCGCACCGGGCGCGACGTCGTGCTGATCTCCACCGGTCTGATGACGATGCGGGCCCTGCAGGCCGCGGCGCGCCTCGAGGCCGACCACGTCGACGTCGCCGTGCTGCACGTGCCCACGATAAAGCCGCTGGACCGGGACGCGATCCTGCGCGCCGCCCGCACCGACCGGCTGGTCGTCACCCTCGAGAACCACACCGTGATCGGTGGGCTCGCGGAGGCGGTGGCGTCGACGCTGGCCTTCGCCGGGGTCGGCACCCGCGTCGTCCCGGTCGCGCTGCCCGACGCTTTCCTCGCCGCGGGGGCCCTGCCCACGCTGCACGACCGCTACGGCCTGTCGACCGACTCGATCGTCAGCAGGGTCAGGGCCGAGCTCGACAGCCACGGCGCCGTGCCGGCCGACGCCACCCCACCGACCGTCTGACCCGACGAGGAGAAGACCATGACCGCCACCGACCTGACCGCCGTCGTCACCGGCGCCGGCTCCACCCGCGGCATCGGCCGCGCCACCGCCCACACCCTCGCCGCCGCCGGCTGGCACGTCGCCGTGCTCGACCTCGACGAGGCCGGCGCCGAGGACGCCGCCGACGAGATCGCCGAGCGCCACGGCGTGCGGACCGCCGGCGGCGGCTGCGACGTCACCGACGAGGCGTCCGTCGCGGCCGCGCTCGCCGCCGTCGACGCCGCGCTGCCGCCGGTCGGCGCGCTGGTGAACAACGCCGGCATCACCTCGCCGACCCCGTTCCTCGACGTCACCAGCGAGGAGTGGGAACGGATCTTCGCGGTCAACGTGCGCGGCTCCTACAACGTGACCCGCCGGCTCGCCCCCGGCATGGTCGACCGCGGCTTCGGCCGGGTCGTCTTCCTGTCCTCGGTCTCCGCCGAACGGGGCGGGGGCGTGTTCGGCGGCGTCGCCTACTCGGCGGCCAAGGCCGGCCAGCTCGGGTTCGCCCGCGCACTTGCCCGCGAGCTGGGCCCGCACGGCGTCACGGTCAACGCCGTCGCACCCGGCCTGATCGACACCGACATCACCGCCGGCAAGCTGGTCGGCGAGAAGGAGCAGCAGGTCCTCGCCGGGGTCCCGGTCGGTCGCAAGGGCCGCGCCGCCGACGTCGCCGACCTCATCACCTACCTCTGCCGCGCGGAGTCGGGCTACATCACCGGCGCGACGTACGACGTCAACGGCGGCTCGCACATCCACTGACCCGCCGCGGCTCGGTCAGAGACCTTCTGAGCTGACCATCGGCCGCCCGCCACTCGCGAGCTCGCGGCGGGACCCTGCAGGGGGGCCGTTCCAGTACGTCACCAGGCACGCGGCGCGGCCCGTTCCCTCCGGGGGGCGGGCCGCGCCGTCGGTGGCTCAGCGGGGCGTCGCGTCGCCCGGGCGGAAGGGCGCGCCGTGGCCGGGGACGACGAGCGTGGCGAGCTCGAGCACCCGCTCCCGCTGGCGCCGCAGCTCGTCGCGGTCGGGGGAGTAGGGGTCGTCGGCCGGGCCCTCGCCGGTCCACCACAGGTGGGTGAGCGCGACGACGTCGTCGGGCGTGCCGACCAGCGTCGTGACGTCCTGCGGGGTGTGCCCCGGCGTGGCCAGCAGGCGGACCGACGGGGTGAGGTCGACGCCGTCGGCCGCCCGCCGGGTGAACACGTCGCCCTCGATGACGGACTGGAAGTCGTGCACCGGCACCACCGGGAACAGTGCCACGTTGAGCGTGTGGTCGAGGTGGTGGTGGCTGAGGACGACGTCGGTGACCTCCTCGGGCGCGGCGCCGAGCTCGCGCAGCGGACGCAGGATGAGCTCCCGGTCGGCCACCATGCCGGGGTCGACGACCACCACCCGCCCGGCGTCGCGCACCAGGCTCACCGTCCCCGCCACGTGCGGCAGGCGGGCGTAGCCCTCGACCAGGACGTCGACGCGGGCGGTGCGGGAGAGATCGGCCACCCGCGGACCGTAACGCGGGCTCAGCCCGCCAGCGAGCGGCGCAGCGCCCGCACCGAGGCGGCCGCCCCGGAGCCGGTCATCACCACGCCCGCGTGGTCGTGCCCGGGCAGCAGCTCCGCGGTCACCA
>DASVUG010000045.1:0-2975 GCA_036387155.1 Pseudonocardia sp.
CTGCTGGCGGACCGCCGTGGCCACGTTGGCCCACAGGTCGTCACCCGGCAGCAGGGGCGGCGGCCAGACGTTCATCTCGCTCATCGGCCGGCTCGCGGCGACGAGCATGTAGTAGAAGGGCGCGAGGAACAGCAGCGTGACGGCGCCGAGCACCAGGTAGGTCGGGCGCCCGGCGGCGTCCGGGGCGCGGCGGCGGGCCCGGGGCAGGGCCGGGGGCAGGGACAGCACGGCCATCTCAGGCCTCCTTCCGGCGGGCGAGCCACGCGTTGAGCGCCACCAGCCCGACGATCAGCACGAACATCACCCACGCGACCGTCGCCGCCCGCCCGAGCTGCCCGAACTGCCAGCCCTGCTGGTACATGAACAGCCCGAGGGTCTGGTACTGGTTCGTGGGCCCGCCGTTGGCCTGGCCGCCGCCGAACAGGAGCGGCTCGCCGAAGAGCTGGCTGGCGCCGATGGTGGACACCACGACGGTGAACAGGATCGTCGGGCGCAGCCCCGGCAGCGTGACGTGCAGGAACTGCTGCCAGCGGTTCGCGCCGTCGAGCGCCGCGGCCTCGTACAGGTCGTTCTCGATCGCCTGCATGCCGGCCAGGTAGATCAGCGCGTTGTAGCCGGTCCAGCGCCAGATGACGATCACGGAGATGGCGATCTGGGCCGTCCAGTCGCCGTTGCGCCAGTCGACGGGGTCGATCCCGACGACGCCGAGCAGCCCGTTCACCAGGCCCGCGTCCCGTCCGAAGATCAGCGCGAAGACGAGCGTCGCCGCGGCGACCGACGTCGCGTAGGGCATCAGCATCGCGACCCGCAGGAACGTGCGGCCCCGCAGCCGGTAGTTGAGCAGGTGGGCCAGGCCCAGGGCGAGCGCGAGCTGCGGGACGGTCGAGAGCACGCCGATCGTGATCGTCTTGAGCAGCGCGTTGTAGAACGCGGGGTTGGTGAACAGCCACACGTAGTTGTCCAGCCCGACCCAGCTCATCCGGGAGCCGAGCCGGTAGCGGTGCAGGCTGATCCACGCGGTGTAGACCAGCGGGAAGAGCCCGAAGGCCAGGAAGACCGCGAAGAACGGGGCGACGTAGGCGTAGGGCGCGGTGCGGGCCTCGGCGGCGTGCAGCCGCGAGCGCCAGGGCAGGCGGGGCCGGACCCCGGCCGCCGGCGCGGGGCGCGCGCCGGGGGCCGGAGCCGGTGCCGTGGGTGGGGTGTCCGTGCGGTCGACCTGCAGTGTCATCAGCCGACCTGGCTCTCGATCTTCTTGCCGGCGTCGGCCCAGGCCGCGTCCGGCGTGGCGCCGCCGGTCTCGACCGCGAGCAGCGCGTACTTCATCGCGTTCTTCACGACGCCGTCCTGCGGCCCGAGGATCTGCACGGGCGCCGTCGTCGCCGACCTGGAGAAGATCTGGCCGATCGGGGCGCCGTTGAAGTACGGGTCGGTGGTGCCCGCGACGTCGGTGATCGCCTTCGTGGTGGACGGGAAGTTGCCGACCTTCTCGAACACCGTGGCCTGCTGCTCGGGTGCGGTCAGCCACGCGATCAGCTCCGCGGCCTGCTCCTTGTGCGGGCTCGACGCGGGGATGCCCAGGTACGAGCCGCCCCAGTTGCCGCCCGCCCCGCCCGGCAGCGGCACGACGTTCCACTTGCCCGCGCCGGCGTCGCCGGCCTTGCCCTTGATGTAGCCGATCATCCAGGACGGGCAGGCGATGGTGGCGAAGCGCCCGGAGCCGAAGCCCTGGTCCCAGCCGGGGTCGACGAACTGCTCGAGCTTGGCCGTCAGGCCCTCCTGGCCGGCCTTCGCGGCCGTGTCGAACGCCTGGCGGACGGCGGGGTTCGTCGCGTAGACGAGCTGGCCCGACGCGTCGTAGTAGATCTGCTGCTGGCTGGAGATGATCGCGTTGTAGAGCCCGTTCGCGGAGTCGTGCCACGCCGTGCCGGCGGGGGCGGCGGCCTTGAACTTCTCGCCGAGGGCGAGGAAGCCGTTCCAGTCGGGCATCTGCGCGGAGAGCTGCGCGGGGTCGGTGGGCAGGCCGGCTGCGCCGAGGAGGTCGCTGCGGTAGCAGATGCCCATCGGGCCGATGTCCGTGCCGAGACCGAGCACGGCACCGTCCGGCGTCGTGGCGGCCTTCTCCTTCCAGTCGATGTAGTTGCCGATCGACGCCGCGGCGGGGGTGTCGCGCAGGTCGGTCCACCGGTCGGGCTGGTTGGTGACCACGTCGGCGATCCGGGCGACCTCGATCCCCTGCACGTCGGCGACCCCGCTGCCGGAGGCGAGCCGGGTCTGCAGGGCGGGCCAGTACTTGTCCTCGCCCTGGGTGGACTCGTAGCGGATGGTCACGCCCGGGTGCTCGGCCTCGTACCGGCGGAACAGGCCGACCTCGTCGTAGCCGAAGGTTCCGAAGAGGCTGACCGAGAGCTCGACGGGCGCGCCGGGGGCGGCGGGGGCGGGGTCGGGCGACCCGCAGGCGGTGAGGGCGAGGGCGCCGGCGAGCGCGGCGGCGGTGGACATGCGGCGGAAGGACATCGGCGTCTCCTGGCTGGCGGATCCGGCGTCTGTGAGAGCGCTCTCACGCGGCGGTGGAAGGAGGGTCGCGTGCGCAACGGCCCGTGTCAAGGGCCGGTCGGAGGCGTTGTGGGGCGCCGCGGGACGTCGGCGCGAGAGGTGTCGGCGCGGGGGACATCAGATCGCGGCATCGGCGTGGGGGCCGCGGTCCGGGGGTGTCGGTACGGGCGGTGTCGGTACGGGGGTGCCGGTGCGTCACGAGCTCCGACGCGCAGCGCACATCGATGCGGAGACGGCCGCCCGCGTACGCGGGTGCTGATCACTCCATCTGTGGTCGGCACCCGCGGGTGCCGACGGCTGCGGCTGCCACCACCCGCGCACGCGGACGACGGGGATCAGCACGGTGATCCGGGTCCGCGGGTGCTGGTGGTTGCCGGAACCGCCACGCGCGTACGCGGGTGCTGATCACTCTGGCCCCGATC
>DASVUG010000046.1:0-5098 GCA_036387155.1 Pseudonocardia sp.
TGGCCGTCCGCGTGGTGCCCGGGCTGCGGCTGCCGGTGCGCACCGCCATCACCCGGGTCGACGAGGACGGCATGACCTCGACGCTTGCCCGCGGCCCGGTTCGCGCGGTCACCCACGACATGGCGCTGACCGCCGGCCCCGTCGGCACCTGGCTGTGCGACGAGCTGGGTTGGACCGCGCCGCTCGGTCCGCTCGGCCTGCTGGCCGACCGGCTCCTGCTGCGCCGGCTGCTCCGCCGCGTGCTCGCCGCGCGGGCCGCCGCGATCACCGAGGCCGCCGAGCGGCTCGCCGGCGCCCCCGTCGTGGTCGCGGCGGCGCTGGTCCGCGACGGACGCGTGCTCGCCGCCCGGCGGACCCGTCCGCCGGAGCTGGCCGGCCGCTGGGAGCTGCCGGGCGGGCGGGTCGAGGCCGGCGAGGACGAGGCGGCCGCCGTGGTCCGCGAGTGCCGCGAGGAGCTGGGCACCGAGGTCGTGCCGGAGGGCCGGATCGGGACGGACCTGCCGATCGCCGCGGGAGTGCTCCGGGTGCACCGCGCGCGGCTCGCCCCGGGCGCGCCCGAACCCCGGGCCCTCGACCACGCCGCACTGCGCTGGGTCGACGCCGCGGCGGTACCCGACGTGGACTGGGTCGACGCCGACCGCGCGGTGGTCGCGGACCTGGTCCGGCTCCTGCGCGGCACGCCGTCCTGAGCAGGCCGACCGGCACCGCACCGGGGCGTCGCAGGCCCGACCGCGCGACCGCCTCGCGCGGCGTCGCCGTCCCGGCGCGGGCGCGGCGGCATTCCCGTCGCGCAGGGAACCGCGGCGTGCCCGCCGCCGTCAGGAGACGCATGCCCCCACCGCTGTCCCTCCCGCACCGGTCCCTCGACGCCCTCGCGCGCGGCCAGGCCGGCGTCGTGTCCCGGGCGCAGGCGCTGGCCGCCGGCCTCGCCCCCGCCGAGGTCGACCGCTGCGTCGCGCGGCGGCGGTGGCGGCCGCTGCACCCACGGGTCTACCTGGTCGCGGGCCACCCGCTGACGGACGAGGCGCGGGTGTGGGCGGCGGCGCTCTGGGCGGGGGAGGGAGCGGTGGTCGTCGGGGCGGCGGCCCTGTGGTGGCACGGGGCAGGCGCGCGGGCGCCCGCGACCGTCGCGGTCGCCGTGCCGCACCGCACGGCGACGCCCCGCCCGGGGGTCGCGGTGCGGCGGCGGGTCCTGCGGCCCGCGGACGTCGTGCGGGTCCGCGGGCTCGCCGTCCCCGTCCGCGCGCTGGCGCTGCTCGACGCCGCCGTCGACGCGGGGTCCGCCGGGGCCGAGCTGCTGCACCGCGTGCTGCGGGACGGGGCACCGGCGGACGGGGCGCTGGAGGACGGGGCGCCGGGGGACGGCGTCGACCCGGTCCGCCTGCGGGCGGTGGTGGGCAGCGCCGCGGGCACGGCCAGCGCCCTGCGCCTGGTCCGGGATCTGCCCGCCGCGGCGTGGACCGCCGGCGCCACCGGCCGGTCGGGGGTGACCTCGACCGCAGGCGCGCCCCTGCCGGAATGGGCGCGGTCTCGGAATCGCTACAGTGAAGCGTGAGCACCGCCCCTACGCTCGAGGCCCCGGTCACCTCCCGGGCGCGCGTTGACCTGCGCAACGTCGCCATCGTCGCCCACGTCGACCACGGCAAGACCACGCTGGTCGACGCCATGCTGCGCGCCTCCGGCGCCTTCGCCGAGCGCGCCGTTCCCGTCGACCGCATCCTCGACTCCGGCGACCTGGAGCGCGAGAAGGGGATCACGATCCTCGCCAAGCACACCGCGATCGACTGGCACGGGACGACGATCAACGTCGTCGACACCCCCGGGCACGCGGACTTCGGCGGCGAGGTCGAGCGCGGCCTGTCCATGGTGGACGGCGTCCTGCTGCTCGTCGACGCCTCCGAGGGCCCGCTCCCGCAGACGCGCTTCGTGCTGCGCAAGACCCTCGCCGCCGGCCTGCCGGTCGTCCTGGTGGTCAACAAGACCGACCGGGCCGACGCGCGGATCGCCGAGGTCGTCGACGAGAGCCTCGAGCTGCTGCTCGAGCTGGCCGACGAGCTCGACCTGGACGAGGACCACACCTCCCAGCTGCTGGACCTGCCCGTCGTCTACGCGAGCGGCCGCTCCGGCCGCGCCTCCCGGGTCCGCCCGGCCGACGGCACGCAGCCCGACGAGCCCGGTCTCGAGCCGCTGTTCGACGTCCTGCTCGACACGGTGCCGCCGCCCGCCGACGACCCCGACGCCCCGCTGCAGGCGCACGTCACCAACCTCGACGCCACCAGCTACCTCGGCCGCATCGCGCTGTGCCGGGTCCGCGCCGGCACCATCCGGCGCGGCCAGCAGGTCGCCTGGTGCCAGGAGGGCGGCAAGGTCACCCGCGTCAAGGTCGCCGAGCTGCTGCGCACCGAGGCGCTCACCCGCGTCCCGGCCGAGTCGGCGAGCGCGGGCGACCTCGTCGCCGTCGCCGGCATCGCGGACGTCACCATCGGCGACACCCTCGCCGACCCGGAGAACCCCGTCGCGCTGCCGCGCATCGCCGTGGACGAGCCGGCAATCTCGATGACCATCGGGATCAACACGTCCCCGCTGGTGGGCCGCGACCCGCACCCCGGCGTCCGGCTCACCGCCCGCCAGGTCCGCAGCCGCCTGGACGCCGAGCTGGTCGGCAACGTGAGCATCCGCGTGCTGCCCACCGAGCGCCCCGACACCTGGGAGGTGCAGGGCCGCGGCGAGCTGGCGCTGGCCGTCCTGGTCGAGACCATGCGCCGCGAGGGCTTCGAGCTCACCGTCGGCAAGCCCGAGGTCGTCACCAAGGTGATCGACGGCAAGCTCCACGAGCCGTTCGAGCAGCTGTCGGTGGACGTGCCCGAGGAGTCGCTCGGCGCGGTCACCCAGCTGCTGGCCGCCCGCAAGGGCGAGATGCACCAGATGGTGCACGGCGAGACCCGCGTCCGGATGGACTTCCGGGTGCCGTCGCGCGGCCTGATCGGCTTCCGCACGGAGTTCCTGACGATCACGCGCGGGGCGGGCATCGCCAGCCACGTCTTCGACGGGTACGGCCCGTGGGTCGGCGAGATCAACAGCCGGCTCCGCGGCTCGCTGGTCGCGGACCGGGCCGGCCCCGTCACCGGGTACGCCGTCGACGCCCTGAGCGACCGCGGCGAGCTGTTCGTCGGCCCCGGCACCCTGGTCTACGGGGGCATGGTGATCGGCGAGTACACGCGCAACGAGGACCTCGAGGTCAACATCGTGCGCGAGAAGAAGCTGACGAACATGCGCAAGTCCACCGGGGACGAGCTGATCAAGCTGACGCCGCCGACGATCCTGTCGCTCGAGCAGAGCCTGGAGTTCTGCGCGAACGACGAGTGCGTCGAGGTCACGCCGGAGAACGTCCGGATCCGCAAGGTCGAGCTGGACTCCCACCTCCGCGCCCGGGCGCGCTCCCGGGCCCGCTCGGCCGTCGGCTGATCGCCGTTCCCCGCCGCGGTCCGCGGAACGCTCGAGCGCGATCGGCCGTTCTTCGGGGTGTGGTTGGGTACGCCCCGGGGGGGAGGGCGCATCGGGTGATCGTCGGGGGGGCCGGCCGGGGGACGGGCGGGCGCGCGGCACGCCGCACCGCACCGTCCCCGCCGCGTGCCGTGCTCGCCGGGCTGCTGGCCGCGGTCGTCGCCGTGCTGCTCGCCGCGTGCGCGGCCCCGCCCGCGCCCGCCCCGCCCCCGGCACCGCCGCCGCCGCGACCCACCGAGGTCGTCGTCGCCGTGGACGACCTGGGCCCCGGCTTCAACCCGCACCTGCTGGCCCACCGCTCGCCGGTGACGACGGCCGTGGCCGGCCTCGTGCTGCCGTCGGTGTTCCGCCCGGACCGGCTGGGCTCGCTGCAACTCGACCGCACCGTCGCCACCAGCGCCCAGGTCGTCTCGCAGGACCCGTTCACCGTCAGCTACGAGCTCGACCTCGAGGCGTCGTGGACCAGCGGCGCCCCGATCGCCGCCGAGGACTTCGTCTACCTGTGGCAGCGGATGCGCGACGAGCCCGGCGTGGCGGACGACGCCGGCTACCGCCTGATCACCGACGTCCGGTCCCGCGCGGGCGGCAAGGCCGTGGACGTGGTGTTCGCGCGGCCCTACCCGGCCTGGCAGACGCTGTTCGCCGACCTGCTGCCCGCCCACCTGCTCAAGGACGCCCCCGGGTCCTGGACCGGGGCGCTCACCAACGGCCTGCCCGCGTCCGGCGGCCCGTTCCGGCTGGTCGGCGTGGACCGCGCCCGCGGCGAGGTGCTGCTCACCCGCAACGACCAGTACTGGGACACCCCCGCCGTGCTGGACCAGCTCGTCCTGCGCCGGCTCGGCGGCAGCGCCCTGGCCGACGGGCTGGGCGTCGGCGACGTCGACATCGCGCTGCCGGACGCCGACGAGGCCGTGCGCTCCGCGGTCGCCGGGGTGGCGCCGCCGCCGCGGACGCAGACGGCCCCGCAGCCCGTGGTGACCGAGCTCGCCCTGCGCACCGCGGCCGGGCCGCTGGCCGACACGCGCGTGCGCCAGGCCCTCGGCGCCGTCGTGGACCGGAACGCCGTCCGCGCCGCCGCCGCGCCGGACGCGCTCCCCGCCGACGCCTTCGGTTTCGCCCCCTCCCAGCCCGGCTACGCCGGCACCGCCCCGGCCGGGCCGCCCGGCCGCCCGGACGCGGCCACGGCGTCCCGGCTGCTCACCGCGGCCGGCTGGACCCGCGGCCCCGACGGCCGCTGGCGATCCGGCGGGGAGCCCGTGCGGCTGGTCGTCGGCGCCGCCGCGGAGCGGCCGACGGACCTGGTGGTGGCCCGGACCGTGGCCGCGCAGCTGGACGCCGCGGGCATCGGGACGACCGTCGTCGCCCCCACCGGCGTCGAGCTCTACGGGCAGCCGACCGTCCCGCTGACCCCGCCCAGCGCCGAGCCGACGACCGGCCCGGGCGCGACGGGCAGCCCGACCACGACGGCCACCCCGACCCCGTCCGCCACGCCGAGCGCCTCCCCGACCCCCACCGGGACCTCGACCGGCACGACCACCGACACCACCGACACCACGGCCACCACGTCGGGCACGGCGAGCCCGACCCCCCCCCC
>DASVUG010000047.1:0-3570 GCA_036387155.1 Pseudonocardia sp.
CCTGGGCGGACAGGCCCGAGCGGGCGAGCTGCTTGCACACCACCGGGAAGTCCGACGGCGGGATCGACAGGTAGAACGCGGTGTTGCCGCCCGTGCCGCGCTCGCGGTCCAGCTCGGCGAGGGTGTCGCTGAGCCGGTCGAAGGCGTCGTCGTCGTCGAACGTGCCCTGGACGAACCGGAAGCCCTCGGCGAGCCGGTCCCACACCTCCTGCCGCCACGGCGTGCGGGCCCCGGACCGGACGGCGTCGTGCACGACCGCGCCGAAGTCGGCGGCCGTCCAGCGGCGCCGCCCGTACCCGACCAGGGAGAAGCCGGGCGGGAGCAGCCCGCGGTTGGCGAGGTCGTAGACCGCCGGCATGAGCTTCTTGCGGGACAGGTCGCCGGTGACCCCGAAGATCACCAGGCTGGACGGCCCCGCGATGCGCGGGAGCCGCTTGTCCCGCGGGTCGCGCAGCGGGTTCGTCCAGCCGTCGACCCGGCGTCCGCCCGCGGTCGTCGCGGTGCTCATCACGTCACCCTCACCTCTCGTCCGGGACGTCCCCGGAGCGTGTGGTCCTCGTGTGTCCAGCACATCCTTGCCCACGGCCCGGAGGGTGAACACCCGGACGCCGGGAAGCCGGGCACCCGCCGCGGTGCGGGTGCCCGGCTGCGTCCGGTTCGTCCTGCCGGGGTGCGTCCGACCGCGCTACTTCGCCGAGTCGAGCTGGCCCTTCACCGTGTCGAGCAGCTCCTGCCACGAGTCCTCGAACTTCGCCACGCCCTCGTCCTCGAGGACCTTGAAGACGTCGGTGAGGTCCACGCCGACCCGCTCGAGCGCGTCGAACACCTCCTGCGCCTCCGCGGCGGAGTTCGCGACCTTGTCGCCCTCGACCTCGCCGTGGTCGGCGAAGGCCTTGAGGGTCTTCTCCGGCATCGTGTTGACGGTGTCGGCGACGACCAGGTCGGTCACGTACAGCGTGTCCTTGTACTCCGGGTTCTTCACCCCGGTCGAGGCCCACAGCGGCCGCTGCGCGGTGGCGCCCTGCGCGGTGAGCGCCGCCCACCGGCTGCCCTGGAACGTCTCGACGTAGGCGGCGTAGGCCAGCCGCGAGTTGGCGACGCCGGCCTTGCCGCGCAGCGCCAGCGCCTCGTCGGTGCCGATCTTCTCCAGCCGCTTGTCGATCTCGCTGTCGACGCGGGAGACGAAGAAGCTCGCCACCGAGGCGATGCTCGCGAGGTTCTGGCCGTTGGCCGCCGCCCGCTCCAGGCCCTCCATGTAGGCCACCATCACGTCGCGGTAGCGCTCGACCGAGAAGATCAGGGTGACGTTGATGCTGACGCCCTCGGCGAGCGCGCCGGTGATCGCCTCGAGCCCCTCCTGGGTGGCCGGGATCTTGACGAGCAGGTTCGGCCGGTCCACGGCCTTCCACAGGTCCTGGGCCTCGGCCAGGGTGCCCTCGGCGTCGTGGGCGAGCAGGGGGCTGACCTCCAGCGACACGCGCCCGTCGACGCCCCCGCTGGCCTCCCAGGTACCCCTGAACACGTCGCAGGCGTGCTGCACGTCGGCGACGGTGATCTCGCGGATCGCGTCCTCCACCGACGCGCCGCGGGCGGCCAGCTCGCGGACCTGCGGGTCGTAGGACTCCCCGTTCGCCACCGCGGCGGCGAAGATCGTCGGGTTGGTGGTGACGCCGACGACCGAGTAGTCGGTGATCAGCTCCTTGAGGTTCCCGCTGCTCAGCCGCTCGCGGGACAGGTCGTCGAGCCAGATGGACACGCCCGCCGCGGACAGCGCGGCGAGCCTCTCGTTGGGGGCCATGAGTGGCTCCTCTCGTTGGTCTGTCGCTGGTGTGGTCTGTGCGGGCGCCCGGCCGGCGGTCAGGACCGGGCCACGGGCGTGCCGGCGGCCTTGTCCAGGCTGCTGCGGGCCGCGGCCACCACGTGCTCGGTGGTGAACCCGAACTCGCGGAACAGCGTCTGGTAGTCCGCGCTGGCGCCGTAGTGGTCGATGCCGACGATCTCACCGGCGTCGCCGACCCAGCGGTACCACGACAGCGGCACGGCGGCCTCGACCGCGACGCGCGCGCGGACCGACGGCGGCAGCACGGAGTCGCGGTAGGCCTGGTCCTGGTCGGAGAACCAGTCCAGGCACGGCATCGACACCACGCGCGTGGGGACGCCCTCGCCCTCCAGCACGGCGCGGGCCTCGACGGCGATCTGCAGCTCCGAGCCGGTGCCGATGAGGATGAGCTGCGGGTCACCGCCCGACGCCCCCTCGTTCGACGCAGGGGCCAGCACGTACCCGCCGCGGGCGACGCCCTCGGCCGACGTGCCCTCCAGCGTCGGGACGTTCTGGCGGGTCAGGCAGATCCCCTTGGGGCCCTCGGGGTTCTCCAGCATCGCCTTCCACGCGTACGCGGTCTCGTTCGCGTCGCCGGGGCGCACGACCGCGAGGTTCGGGATCGCGCGCAGCGCCGCCAGGTGCTCGACCGGCTGGTGCGTGGGGCCGTCCTCGCCCAGGCCGATGGAGTCGTGGGTCCAGACGTAGATCACCGGCGACTTCATCACCGCCGCCAGCCGCACGGCGCCGCGCATGTAGTCGCTGAACGTCAGGAACGTGCCGCCGTAGGGGCGCGTCGGCCCGTGCAGCGCGATGCCGGTGAGGATCGCGCCCATCGCGTGCTCGCGGACCCCGAAGTGCAGGGTGCGCCCGTAGGGCTCGGCGTCCCACAACTTCGTGGCGATGGACTTCGGGCCGAAGGAGTTCGCGCCCTCCATCGTGGTGTTGTTGCTCTCGGCGAGGTCGGCCGAGCCGCCCCACAGCTCGGGCAGCACGTCCGCCAGCGCCTTGAGCACCTCGCCGGAGGCCTTGCGGGTGGCGACGCCCTTCGCGTCCGGCTCCCACGACGGCAGCGCCTTCTCCCAGCCGACGGGCAGGTCCCGGCCCAGCAGCCGCTCCAGCAGCTCCTTGCGCTCCGGCTCGCGGGCGGACCAGGACTCGTAGAGCTCGGTCCACTCGGCGTGCGCCCGCGCGCCCCGCTCCTTGACCTCCCGGGCGTGGGCGAGGACGTCGTCGGCGACCTCGAAGGTCTTGTCCGGGTCGAAGCCGAGGATCTCCTTGACCGCCCGGACCTCGTCGTCGCCCAGCGCCGAGCCGTGCGCCTTGCCGGTGTTCATCTTCTTCGGCGCGGGGAAGGCGATCACCGTGCGCAGCAGGATGAACGACGGCCGCTCCGTCTCGGCCTTGGCGTTGCGCAGCGCCTCGAGCAGGCCGGTGACGTTCTCGCCGCCCTCGACGACCTGCACGTGCCAGCCGTAGGCCTCGTAGCGCTTGGCGGTGTCCTCGCTCAGGGCGATGGTGGTGTCGTCCTCGATGGAGATCTTGTTGTCGTCGTAGACCACCGTGAGGTTGCCCAGCGCCTGGGTGCCGGCCAGCGACGACGCCTCGCTCGTCACGCCCTCCTCGATGTCGCCGTCGCTGGCGATGACGAAGATGTCGTGGTCGAACGGGCTCTCGCCCAGCGGGGCGTCCGGGTCGAACAGCCCGCGCTCGCGGCGCGCGGCCATCGCCATCCCGACCGCCGACGCCAG
>DASVUG010000048.1:0-2139 GCA_036387155.1 Pseudonocardia sp.
GGCCGTCACCGACCGGATGCCCTCGCAGTACACGTCCGCGCTGGTCACCCGGGTGTGGAAGGCGAGCGAGGCGAGGATCGCGGCCTTGGAGGCGGCGTCGTAGCCGTCGACGTCCGCGCTCGGGTCGGCCTCGGCGTACCCGAGGCGGGTGGCCTCCTCCAGGGCGTCCGCGTAGGTCGACCCGGACGCCGTCATCGCCGACAGGATGAAGTTGGTGGTGCCGTTGACGATCCCGGCCACGCGGTTGATCCGGTCGCCGGCCAGCGACTCGCGCAGCGGGCGCAGCAGCGGAATCGCTCCGGCCACGGACGCCTCGTAGTACAGGTCTGCGCCCGAGCCGTCGGCGGCCTCGGCCAGCGCCGCGCCGTCCTCCGCGAGCAGCGCCTTGTTCGCCGTCACCACCGATCGGCCCGCCTTGAGCGCCTCCAGCAGCAGCGTGCGGGCCGGCTCGATGCCGCCGATCACCTCGACGACGACGTCCACGTCCTCCCGCGCGACCAGCGCGGCGGCGTCCGCCGTCACCAGGTCGCCGAGCTCGGGGTGCCGGTGCGGGCGCCGCACGGCCACCCCCACCAGCTCCAGCCGGGCGCCGACGCGGGCCGCCAGCTCGTCGGCCTGCTCGTGCAGCAGCCGGACGACCTCGCCGCCGACGGTGCCGCAGCCCAGCAGGGCCACCCGGACGGTGTTCATCGCACTTCCTCGCTGGCGCTCGGTCGGCAACTCGCCGAGTTGCGGTGTCAATGGTGAGCTCGCAAGCTCGCTCACGCGCCCACCTCCAGCCGGAACTGGTCGTCCGGCGTCTCGCGCCGCAGGATCGCCCGCGCCGCCCCGTCCCGCACCGCGACGACCGCGGGCCGCGGCAGCCGGTTGTAACCGCTGGCCATCGAGTAGCAGTACGCCCCGGTCGCGGCCACCGCCAGCAGGTCGCCGGGCGCGAGGTCCGCCGGTAGCCAGCAGTCCCGCACCACGATGTCCCCGCTCTCGCAGTGCTTGCCGACCACCCGCGAGAGCACCGCCCCGGGACCGTCCCCGTCACCGCTGCCGCGCGAGACCCGCCGCACGTCGTAGACCGCGTCGTAGAGGGCGGTGCGGATGTTGTCGCTCATCCCGCCGTCCACGCTGACGTAGCGGCGCGCGGCCGCGCCGAGCGGCACGTCCTTGATCGTCCCGACCTCGTAGAGGGTGACCGTGCCCGGCCCGGCGATCGCCCGACCCGGCTCGACGGCGATCCCCGGGGTGGGCAGGCCGGCGGCGGCGCACTCGCGCTCGACGATCGCGCGCAGCTCGTCGGCCTCCGCGGCGATGTCGACCGGGTCGTCGCCGTCGCGGTAGGCGATGCCGAACCCGCCACCCAGGTCCAGCGTGCGCACGTCGGCCAGGGCCGCGGGCCCGTGCTCGCGGTGCAGCAGCGCCAGGAAGCGGACGACGCGGTGCGCGGCGACCTCGAAGCCGTCGGTGTCGAAGATCTGGCTGCCGATGTGGCTGTGCAGCCCGACCAGCGTCAGCGAACCGGCCTTGAGCACGCGGCGCGCGGCCTCGGCGGCGTCGCTCGTCACGCCGCCGGCGACGGAGAAGCCGAACTTCTGGTCCTCGTGGGCGGTGGCGATGAACTCGTGGGTGTGCGCCTCGACGCCCACGGTCAGCCGGATCATGACCGGCGCCGTCGCCCCCCGCTCGCGCGCGACGGCGTCCAGCCGGTCGATCTCGGCGAAGGAGTCGAGCACGACGCACCCGACACCGGCCTCGACGGCGGTGACCAGCTCGTCGAGCGACTTGTTGTTGCCGTGGAAGGCGATCCGCGCCGCCGGGAAGCCCGCCCGCAGCGCGACGGCCAGCTCGCCGCCGCTGCAGACGTCCAGGCTCAGGCCCTCGTCGGCCACCCAGCGGGCGACCTCGACGCACAGGAAGGCCTTCGACGCGTAGTGCACCGCCGACGCCCCGAACGCGGCGGCGAACGCCGCGGCGCGGGCCCGGAAGTCGGCCTCGTCGACGACGAAGAGCGGCGTGCCGTACTCCGCGGCGAGGTCGCGGACGTCCACGCCGGCCAGCGTCACGGCACCGTCCGGGTCGCGTCGGGCGTTCCGTGGCCAGACGGTGGCGGCGAGCGCGTCCAGGCCGGCGGCGCCGCGCGGGCGGGCG
>DASVUG010000049.1:0-8499 GCA_036387155.1 Pseudonocardia sp.
CAGCTGCCGCAGTGCACGCCGTCCACCGTCAGCGCGGTGCGACGGGCGGTGGCGGGTTCCGCGGGGGTGCCGGGGGTGGCGTCGGCCGCGACGGGTGGCGGCGCGCTGCTCATCAGTGCTCCTGGGGAGTGTGGGGAGCGGAGGAGTCCGGGAGGTGGAAGGGAGCGAGCTCGGACGGGGACGGGGGGAGGAAGGGCAGGGGGCCGGTCAGCCGGCCGAGGCCCCACCCGGCGGCCACGGCGACGACCAGCGCCGCGGCGAACAGCGCGAGCCTGGTCGCGACCTCCACGGGTTCCTCCTACGGGTGCGGGCACGGGGCGCGCGGGGCGGGCACGGGTGGGCGACGCCGCGCGGACGTGGGGGAGCGCGCGCGGCGGACGGGCGTACGAGGCCGGCCGGGGGCAGCCGTGGTGACGAGGTGTCAGCCGGCCGACCGGGGTGTCACCCGGTGCGGTGGGGCCTCGCCGGTGTGGCGGGGCCCCGGCCGGTCGGGCGGGCTCAGCCCGTGGCGGGCGGGCCGCGGCGCAGGTGCGCGGTGAGCGGGGCCGGGTGGCCCAGGGGGACCGACCGGTCCGGCACGGCGCGGGCCGGCGGCGCGACGGTCACCGGGACGGGCCGCGGCCGGCGCGGCAGGGTGCGGCGCACGGCGGCGCGGAGCGCGGCGACGGCGGTGTCGGCGTGCACGACGGCCGCGGCGGCGAGCAGCGTCGCGACGGCGTGCGCGGCCACCATCACCGGCGCGGAGACGACCGGCGCCGCCGCCGTCCCGGCATCGCCGGCGGCGTGGTCGTGCGGGGTCAGGACCTGCAGCAGGACGTGCAGCCCGAGCTGGCCGGCGCCGAGCGTCGCCAGGGTGGCGACGGGCCCGCGACCGCGCCCGGCGACCGAGACCAGCGCCGTGGCCAGCAGCGGGACGAGCACGGCCAGCGGCGACAGACCGGCCAGCGTGCCGCCCCCGGCGACGTGGCCGGCGGCGGTCAGCAGCGTGACGAGCGCGACCAGCACCGACGCGCGGAGGCGGGTCGGCCGGACGGGGGAGCGCTGCGGCACGGGCCGACCGTAGAAGATCCGCAACCGCCCCCGGCGCAGGGTTGCGCCCGGAGCGCCGGTGGATCGGGAATCTGAGCCGACCGGTCGCCGCCGACGGACGACCGGTGCCGCGCACCCGGTGCCCCGCCGCCGGGCGTTCACCCGGCGGCGGCCGACGGCCCGAGGGGTCGGGGGCTCGGCCCCCGCGCGCGGTGCCACTGCGTGCGGCGGCGCGCCGGGCCGCTCGTCGCCCCGGTGTCAGTCCTGCAGGGCCGCGGCGGCGAGGGCGTCGTCGAGGTCGGAGTGCAGGCTGAGCACCCGGTCCACCCCGGTCACCCGGAACGCCCGCCGGACCGGCCCGTCCGGCGCGATGACGACCTGCAGGCCGCCCGGAACCGCCTGGGCGGCCTCGAGGACCACCGTGATGCCCGCGCCGCCGAGGAACGTCACCGCGGTGAGGTCGAGCACCAGGACCGGCGGGTCGGGAGGCTGCCGGCGCAGCTGCTCGCGGACCCGGGGGGCGGTCGCCATGTCGAGCTCTCCGGCCAGGGCGACCAGGCGGACGTCCGGGCGCGGCCGACCCGTCGCGATCGTGATGCCCGGCCTGGGAGCCGGGCCCCCGGCAGCGCTCACCCGCCCGGCCCTCCGCACGTCGTCGCGCGGGAGGCCGACCCGCTCCCGCTGGCCGGAACCTACTACACACCACGTAGTAGTATTGTCGGCGGCCTGCCGCGGCCCCCGGGTCGAGCCGCTCGGGGTCGCCCGCGAGGGCCGCACTACCCTCTTCGGCGCGACGGTGCCCCGGCGTTACCGGTGGCGCGGGCGGCGGGCCCGCGGTGGGGAGCCCGCGGTGGGGGAGGTGGACGTGCGGCGACGGCGCGGCGGGCTCGAGCGCGAGGTCGTCGCCGTCCTGGTCGCCGACGGCGGCGCCCTGACCCCGGGCCAGGTCCGCGCGGCGCTGGGCGCCGACCTCGCCTACACCACCGTGATGACGGTGCTGGCCCGGCTGAGCGCCAAGGGCGTGGTCACCCGTGAGCGGGCCGGCCGGGCCTTCGCGTACCGCGTCGTCACCGACGAGGCCGAGGTCGCCGCCCACCACATCCGGCGCCTTCTCGACGCCGACAGCGACCGCGCCGCCGTGCTGTCCCGGTTCGTCGGGACGCTCTCGCGCGACGACGAGCGGATCCTCGCCGACCTGCTGCGCCGCGCGGAGGGACCCGGGACCGGGGACGGCGGCGGGCCGCCCGCCGGGGACGTCGCGCGGTGATCGCGCCGGTCGCGACGGCGCTGGCCGCCTCGGTGGCGTTCTCCACCGCCGCGCCGGCGCTCGGCCGCCGCCTGCCGCCCGCGCCGGGCACCCGGGTGCTGGTCGTCGGGGCGGGGGCGGTCGCCGGCGCGACGTTCTTCGTGGTCGGCGTGGTCGCCTTCACGTGGGTGGCCCGGCACCCGGCGATCGCGGCGCTGGGGCCGTGGTCGCCGGCGGGGCTGGGCCGGGTCAGCCCGATCCCGGCTGCGGCGGCCGCGGGGGCGACGCTGCTGCTGGCCGTGCTCGGCGCCCGCACCGCGCGGCTGGCCCTGCCGCGCTGCCGCGCCTGGGCCGACGTCCGGCGGCGCTGCCGGCACCTGCCCGGCGCGGGCCCGCTCGTCGTCGTGGACAGCGACGCGGTCGACGCCTTCACCACCCCGCAGCGGCGCGGGCGCATCGTCGTGACGACGGCGCTCCTGCGGGCGCTCGGCCCGCAGGAGCGCCGGGTGGTGCTGGCCCACGAGGCCTCGCACCTCGACCACCGCCACGCGTGGTGGCTGGCGGGCGCCGAGCTGGCCGCGGCGGTCAACCCCCTGCTCGTGCCGACCGCCCGCACGGTGGCCCGGGCCGTGGAGCGCTGGGCGGACGAGGACGCCGCCCGCGCCGTCGCCGATCGCCGGCTCGCGGCGCGCACGCTGGCCCGCACCGCCCTGCTCGTCCACGGGGCGCCGGTCGCGGCGCCGATCGAGGGCGGTCCCGCCGCCGCGCTCGGCCTGGTGGACGACGACGTGCCCGGCCGGGTCCGGGCGCTGCTCGACCCGCCCCCGCGCCGGCGGCGCGGCGTCGCCGCCGCGTTGGTCGCCCGCACGCTGACCTGCGTGCTCTCGGCCGCTGCCGTGCAGCAGGGCGGCGAGCGGCTCTTCGAGGGCCTCCTGCACGACTACGAGCGCGCCGCCCGCGCGGAGGCCGTCCGGCGGTAGGGCCCGGGCCGGCGCGCGGGTCAGGACCCGGGCGTCGGCTCCCGGTCGGCCGCCTCGCGCTCGTCCGCGCCGTCGGCGCGGTCGGCCCGGGCCGCGGCCCGGTGCCGCCCGGCCCGGTCGGGGCGGCCGTGGGTCTCGTGCAGCTCCGCCGCGCGCAGGTGGGCCTCGCTCGCCTGCGCGTGCTGCTCCCCCGCCCGCAGGTGCGCCTCGCGGGCGTGTCCGTAGGCCCGGTCGCGGGACTCGCGGGCGCGGGCCGCGGCGTCGGGGCCCGACCCCCGATCGGGGTGGTCGTCCAGCTCGCGGCGCCGATCGCCCAGCTCCCGGATCCGCTCCCCGATCTCGTCGTGGCGGCGCTGCAGCTGCTCGCGGAGGTCGTCCGCGTGCTCGCCCGCCTCGCCGGGACCCCCGGGACCGTCGGGGGAGGGGCCCGTCACGGCGTGCGCTCCGGCTCCGCCGCCCGGACGGCGTCGGTCTCCTCCATGACGAGGATGACGCTCGTGTCCTCGACGCCCGGTGGCGCCCCCGGCATCACCCCGTTCAGCGCGTTGACCAGCACGCGGACCGCGACGCTGCGCCCCCGGCGGTTGACCGCGTCCACCGTCGCGTCGTGCGGGCCGCTCTCGCCGCCCAGCGCCCGGCGGATCACGGGCCGCAGCTGCTCGGTCGGCAGCCCGATGTCGAGGTTCAGGAAGTGCTGCCCGACGGCCTCGTCCGCGCGCAGGCCCCAGAGCTCCTGCGCCTGGCTGTTCCACACGCGCACCCGCAGCTCCGGGTTGAGCACCACGACGGCCGTGTGCAGGCCCGTCAGGATCGCGCCGAAGAAGCCGTTGGCCCGGTCCAGCTCGAGCGTGCGGTCCTGCAGCTCGTCGTTGATGGTCTGCAGCTCGTCGTTGGTGGAGTGCAGCTCCTCGTTCATCGTCTCCAGCTCCTCGTTGCTGGACTGGAGCTCCTCGTTGGTGGTCTCCAGCTCCTCGACCGTCGACTGGAGCTCCTCGTTGGTGGTCTCCAGCTCCTCGTTGGTCGACTGGAGCTCCTCGTAGGCGGTCTCCAGCTGCCGGTTGGCCTGCTCGAGCTCGTCCTGCAACCGCCGGTAGCCGGTGACGTCGTGGAACAGGACGGCGACGCCGAGCACGTCCGCACCGCCGACGAGCGGGCTGACCTGGATCTCGAAGCTGCAGACCTCGCCGCCGCGGACGTAGGAGACGTCGGTGACGCGGACCGTGCGCCGCTCGGCCTGCGCCTGCTCGATGTGGCGGCGCAGCTCCAGCGGCCGGTAGGACAGCTCCAGGTCGCGGAAGGGCGTCCCGACGTCGCGGTCGGAGATCCCGAACAGCAGCTCGGCCTGGCGGTTCACCAGCCCGACGAGCCCGTCGGCGGTCACGACGACCTGGGCCACGGCGCCGGCGAGCAGCGCCTCGTTGCGCAGGGCGTCCAGGCCGGTCGGCTCGGGCCGGGCCGGTGGCGGGGCGACCGCGGTCATCAGCAGGCCCGTCTGCGGGCTCGCCCGCGCCGCCCGGCGGAAGATCCGGCGCTTGAGCTCGACCGGGGTGAACAGCGTCCCGTGGCTGAGCAGCATCTCGGCCTTGCCCAGCAGCAGGACGCCCGCCGGGTTGAGCGCGAAGTGGAACCGGTTGAGGATCCGCGCCTGCGTCTCGGCGGTGAAGTACATCAGCGTGTTGCGGCACACCAGCAGGTCGATCCGCGAGATCGGGGCGTCCTGCACGAGGTCGTTCCGCCCGAAGATCACCGACCGGCGCAGGTCCTTGTGGAAGACGTACCGGCCGCCGGTCAGGTCGAAGTAGCGCTCCAGCAGCTCGGGCGGCACACCGCGCACGTCGCGCTCCGCGTAGCTGCCGTGCCGGGCGTGGTTGAGCGCCTCCTCGTCGACGTCGGTCGCGTAGATCTTGACCCGGTCCCGGAAGTCGGCGACGCCCATCAGCTCGGCCAGCACCATCGCCAGCGTGTACGCCTCCTCCCCGGACGCGCAGCCCGCGCTCCACACCCGCAGCGGCTGGCCGGGCCCGCGCTCGGCGACCAGCTTCGGCAGGACCTCCCGCGACAGGTGCTCCCACGCCTCCGCGTCGCGGAAGAACCCCGTGACGTTGATGAGGATGGTGTTGAACAGCGCGGTGAACTCGTCGCCGTGCAGCTCGAGGTGGTCGAGGTACTCGGCGTAGTCCGTGACGCCGACCTGCGCCATCCGGCGGTCGACGCGCCGCATCAGGCTGGAGCGCTTGTAGCCGGTGAAGTCGAAGCCCCGGGCCGTCTTGAGGTGCTCGACGAGCGCCTCGAACGCCGGGTCGGGCTCGCTCACGGTGTCCTCCCCGCAGCACCCGTGTGCCGTTCGTGACGAGGGTCGGACACTAGCGCACCCCGGTCCCGACGGGCCTCGTCCCGCGCGCCGGGGAGGCCGGAGTACGACCGGCCGGGGTGGGGAAACCGGTCCCGGTGCAGCGGTGTGACGGGGTGCTCGCGATCGGCGGCTCGGCCGGTGGGATCGAGGCGCTCGTCGACACCGTCGCCCTGCTCCCGGCGGACCTGCCGGTGCCGGTGCTGGTCACCGTGCACGTCGGCGCGGACGCCCGCAGCAACCTCCCGCGGATCCTCTCGCGTGCCGGGCCGCTGCCCGCGGTGCACGCGCGGCACGGCGCCCCGCTGCGTGCGGGGTGGATCCACGTGGCGCCGCCGGACCTGCACCTGCTCCTGGGCGACGGCCGGGTCCGGCTGAGCAGCGGCCCGCGGGTGAATCGGCACCGGCCGGCCGTGGACGTCATGTTCGCCAGCGCGGCGCGCTGGGGCGGGCGGTGCGTCGTCGCGGTGGTCCTGTCCGGCGCGCTCGACGACGGCGCGGTGGGTGCGGCGCTCGTCGCCCGGGCGGGCGGCCGCGTGATCGTGCAGGACCCGGCGGACGCCCTGTTCGCCTCGATGCCGCGCGCGGCGCTGGCCGCGGTGCCCGGCGCGGCGGTGGCGTCGACACCGCGGCTCGCCGCGACGGCCGCGGCGGCCGTCGCGGACCTGGGACCCGAGACCGACGGAGAGGAGCCCGAGATGGCCGACCCGCGGATGGCCGACAGTGACGACCCCGGCTTCCTGCGGCCCGACGAGACCCGCCTCACCCGGCTGTCGTGCCCGGAGTGCAGCGGCGGGCTGGCCGAGATCCAGCTCGGCGACATCCGCTACTACCGCTGCCACGTCGGCCACCAGTACGGCCCGCAGTCGCTGGAGGCGGCCCAGCGCGACGCCACCGAGGCCAAGCTGTGGGCGGCGGCCGCGGCGCTGGAGGAGCACGCCGCGCTGGCCCGCCACCTCGCCACCCACGCCGACGGGTCCGTGGGCGAGGCCACCGTGGCGGCGTACCGCGACAACGCCGACCGGTCGGCCGAGACGGCCCGCGTGCTGGTCTCCGGGCTGGCGCACCGCCACCCCCCGACCACGCCCCGGACGCCCCCGGTCCCGCCGGGCCCCGGGGCGGGCAGCGGCAGCACCGCCTGACGGCGGGCCCGCCGGCCGGTCAGGACCGCAGCGTGATGCTGGGGGAGTGGCCGTAGGTCCGCAGGTACGCCGCGGAGAAGTTGCCGTGGTGCGGGAAGCCCCAGCGGGTGGCGATCGCCCCGACGGTGTCGTCGACCGGGTTGCCCGCCACCAGGTCGCGGTGCGCGCGCTCGAGCCGGATGCGGCGCAGGTGCTCCAGCGGCGTCGTGCCGTGGTGGCGGCGGAACGCGAGCTGCAGCCCGCGGGCCCCGATCCGGGCGGCGGCGGCCACGTCGGCCAGCGCGATGTCCTCGCCGGCGTGCTCCTCCATGAACTCCACGGCGCGCCGCACCGCGGCCGGCGCCACCCGGTCCGGGCCCGCCGGCCGGTGGAGCGCCTCGAGCGCGGTGTTCGGGAAGGTCTCGACGAGCGCGGCGACGAGGTGGCGGAACGCCGCCGACCGCGTCAGCGGGCTGGCCATGACCTCGTCGTTGGGCAGCACCTCGTCGCGCAGGTGCCGGACCGTGGCGTCCCAGAGGGCCGCGCGCGCCGCGGAGACCGGCCGGGCGAGGTCGAAGCGCACCGCTGCGGCGTCCGCCCCGGTCAGGTCGGCCGCGACGTGGGCGACGGCGGCCGGGTCGAGGCGGACGGCGTCGGCGTCGAGCCGTGTCCAGCTCATCTGGGGGCCGGCGGCGAGGTCGACCAGCAGGGCGTGGCCGGGCTCGGCCCGCCGCTGCGCCTCCGCCGTCGCGATGCGGACGTCCCCGTCGACGGGACGCAGCACGACCAGCCCCGACCCGGGGGCGAACCGGCCCTCGAACGGCATCGTGTGCGACAGGTGCTCGACGGTGAAGCGGTTGGTCGACCGGCCGTCGTAGACGAGCTGGAAGCCGAGGAAGTCCCCGTCGCCGAGCAGGCGGAGCGTGTGCGCGCCGTAGAGCCCGCGGAGGAACTCGTGCGCCTGCTCCGGGTCGCCCGTGGCGTACCAGCGCCGGCGTGGCGGCGTGACGGCGAGCGGCCCGCACCCGTCCGGCCCGTCGTCGGCCTCCGCCGCCCCGGTAACCGCCGCCGCACCGGCCGGGCCGTCGACCGCTGACGCGACGACCCGCGCGGGCCCGACGGCCGGCCGGGGGGTCGGCGGGAGCAGCGCCCACACGGTCTTGCCGTCGACGTAGTGCAGCACGCCCCACGAGCGGGAGAGCCGGGCCACCTGCCGCAGCCCGCCACCGCCCGTGAGCTCCACGTCCCCGATCTCGGGCATGGCGCCCGGGCGGCGGTCGCGCAGCGACACGCGCACGCCGTTGTCGTCGAACACGAGCCGCACGCGGAACGGCGTGCCCGCGTGGCGCACGGCGTTGCCCGCCAGCTCGGCGACGACCTCCTCGGCGTCCGGCCGCTCCGGCAGCTCCCAGCGGGCGAGGGTGTCGCGCAGGAACAGGCGCGCCGCGCGCACCGCGCTCTCGTCGCCCGGGAAGCCCCGGCTGCCCACCAGCCGCTCCGGCCGGCGATCGACCAGCGCGGCGGCCTCGGTCGCGGAGCACGCGAGCGGCACCGCCTCGGCGACCCGGCAGGCGACGAGCCGCTCGACGGTGGGGGGGTCGGCGCCGAACAGCACCAGCCGCACGGCGGGCCACCCGCCGGCCGCCGTCACCGCCGTCACGAACACCTCGGGTGCCGGCGCCCAGGTCAGCGCGAGCCCGGACACGTCCAGCAGGACGGGGACGCCCTCGGCGAGGAGCTTGTCCACGCCGGCGCGCAGCTCCACGGCCGTCG
>DASVUG010000050.1:0-6308 GCA_036387155.1 Pseudonocardia sp.
ACGCGGCGCGGGAGTCCGTGGCCGCGTGGGCCGGCTGTGTCTCTGCTCCGCTGGGGGTGGCAGAGGTGTACGCGGCGCGGGTGTCCGTGGCCGCCTGGGCCGGCTGTGTCTCTGCTCCGCTGGAGGAGGCAGAGGTGTACGCAGCGCGGGAGTCCGTGGCCGCCAGGGCCGGCTGTGTCTCTGCTCCGCCGGAGGAGGCAGAGGCGTACGCGCCCCGGGAGTCCCGGCCCGGCCGGGTCGGGTCAGGCCGGGACACTGACGCCGCCGGTCGGGTGGCGGTCGAGCGCGGACGCGTCCGGCGCGTCACCGGAGTCGATGTGGCGCAGCACGCCGGTGCCGGGGTCGTTGGTGAGCACCCGGGCGATCTTCTGCGCCGCGAGCGCTGTCCGCAGCTCCGGACACGGCTCAGGACACCTCGTGCGTCGGTATGCGGAGACCCCCGGCCCGAGCGGCGGCGTCCGCTTCCGGGTAGCCCGCGTCGACGTGCCGCAGCACGCCCGTCGCCGGGTCGTTGGCCAGCTCCCGGGCCAGCTTCTCCGCGGCCAGCGCCGTGCCGTCGGCCACCGTCACCTGCCCCGCGTGGATCGACCGCCCGATCCCCACCCCGCCGCCGTGGTGGATCGACACCCACGTCGCCCCGGACGCGGTGTTGACCAGCGCGTTCAGCAGCGGCCAGTCCGCGATCGCGTCCGACCCGTCGGCCATCGCCTCGGTCTCGCGGTACGGCGAGGCGACCGACCCGGAGTCCAGGTGGTCGCGCCCGATCACCACCGGGGCGCTGACCCGCCCGGACGCCACCAGCTCGTTGAACGCCAGCCCCGCCCGGTCCCGCTCGCCGTGCCCCAGCCAGCAGATCCGCGCCGGCAGCCCCTGGAACGCCACCTTCTCCCGGGCCGCGCGGATCCAGCGCTGGAGCTTGTCGTCGTCGGGGAAGAGCGCGAGCACGGCCTCGTCCGTCGCCGCGATGTCCGCTGGGTCGCCCGACAGCGCCACCCACCGGAACGGCCCCTTGCCCGCGCAGAACAGGGGCCGGATGTAGGCCGGGACGAAACCGGGGAAGGCGAACGCCCGGCCGTAGCCGCCCTGGCGGGCCTCGTCGCGCAGCGAGTTGCCGTAGTCGAACACCTCGGCGCCGGCGTCGGAGAACCCGACCATGGCCTCGACGTGGCGGGCCATCGACTCCCGCGCGCGGTCGGTGAACTCCTCGGGCTTGCGGGCCGCGTAGTCGTCCCAGTCGGCCTCGTCGACGCCGTCGGGCAGGTAGGCCAGCGGGTCGTGCGCGGAGGTCTGGTCGGTGACGACGTCGACCTCGACGCCCCGGCGCAGCAGCTCCGGCAGCACCACGGCGCAGTTGCCGACCAGCCCGACCGACACGGCCTCCCCCGCGGCCTTCGCCGCCGTGCAGCGCGCGACCGCGTCGTCGAGGGAGTCGGCCAGCTCGTCGAGGTAGCGGGTGGCGACCCGCCGCTCCAGCCGCCACCGCGACACGTCGACGACCAGGCACACCCCGCCGTTGAGCGTCACGGCCAGCGGCTGGGCCCCGCCCATCCCGCCGCACCCGCCGGTCACGGTCAGCGTGCCGCGGAGCGTCCCGCCGAACCGCTTGTCGGCGACGGCGGCGAAGGTCTCGTAGGTGCCCTGCAGGATCCCCTGGGTGCCGATGTAGATCCACGACCCGGCCGTCATCTGCCCGTACATCGTGAGGCCGAGGCGCTCCAGCCGGCGGAACTCCGGCCAGGTCGCCCAGTCGCCCACCAGGTTGGAGTTCGCGATGAGCACCCGCGGGGCCCACTCGTGGGTGCGCAGCACGCCGACCGGGCGCCCGGACTGCACGAGCAGCGTCTCGTCGTCGCCCAGGGTCGTCAGCGTGCGGACCAGCGCGTCGAACGACGGCCAGTCCCGCGCCGCCCGCCCCGTCCCGCCGTAGACGACGAGGTCGTCCGGGCGCTCGGCGACGTCGGGGTCGAGGTTGTTCATCAGCATCCGCAGCGGGGCCTCGGTCTGCCACGACCGCGCCGTCAGGGTGGTGCCCCGCGGGGCCCGCACCGGTCGCGCACCGTCCATCGCGATCTCCTTCCGCAGCTGTCAGGTCCGTCGGCGGTGGCGCCGGCCGGGCGGACCGGCGCCGGGGCGGGGCCGCCCCGGACGGCCGCTCACGCGAGCGGGCCGAGCACCGACTCGGCGGCGGCGAGCGCCCGGCCGGACGCGACGAGGTCCACCGCGGCGTCCACCTCGGGGGCGAGGTGGCGGTCCGGGCCCGGTCCCGGGACGCGGGCGCGCAGGGCGTCACGCACCACCGCCGTCCCCGGCGCCGGCTCGAGCGGGTGCCGGAGGTCCAGCGAGCGCGCGGCCACGAGCAGCTCGATCGCGACGACGCGGGTCAGCCCGTCCACGGCCCGGCGGAGCTTGCGGGCGCTCGACCAGCCCATCGACACGTGGTCCTCCTGCATCGCCGACGACGGGATCGAGTCCACCGACGCCGGCACCGCCAGCCGCTTGAGCTCCGACACCACCGCCGCCTGCGTGTACTGGGCGATCATGTAGCCGGAGTCGACGCCCGCGTCGTCGGCGAGGAACGCCGGCAGCCCGTGGCTGCGGGCGACGTCGAGATGGCGGTCGGTGCGCCGCTCGCTGATCCCGGCCAGGTCGGCCACGGCGATCGCCACGAAGTCCAGCACGTACGCGACGGGCGCACCGTGGAAGTTGCCGTTGCTCTCCAGCCGCCCGTCGGGCAGCACCACGGGGTTGTCGACGGCCGCGGCCAGCTCGCGGTCCGCGACGGCCAGCGCGTGGGCGACGGTGTCGCGGACGGCGCCGTGCACCTGCGGCGTGCAGCGCAGCGAGTAGGCGTCCTGCACGCGCGTGCAGCCGGGATGGCGGTGGCTCGCGACCAGACCCGACCCCGCCAGCAACGCCCGCAGGTTGGCCGCCGACGCGGCCTGGCCCGGGTGCGGGCGCAGGGCCTGCAGGTCCGCCGCGAACGCCGCGTCGGTGCCCAGCAGCGCCTCCACGCTCATCGCGGCGGCGACGTCCGCGGTGCGCAGCAGCGTCTCGAGGTCGTGGCAGGCCAGCAGGAGCATCCCGAGCATGCCGTCCGTGCCGTTGATCAGCGCGAGGCCCTCCTTCTCGCGCAGCACCACCGGCTCGATGCCGGCCTCGGCCAGCGCGTCGGCCGCGGGCCGCAGCGCGCCGGCGGCGTCGCGCACCGTGCCCTCCCCCGTCAGGGCCAGCGCGCAGGCCGCCAGCGGCGCGAGGTCGCCCGAGCACCCGAGCGAGCCGTACTCGGCGACGACCGGGGTGATCCCGGCGTCGAGCAGGGCGGCGTACCCGCGGGCCGTGGCCGGCCGCACCCCGGTGCGGCCGGTCGCCAGCGTGGACAGCCGCAGCAGCAGCATCGCCCGGACGACCTCGCGCTCGACCTCCGGGCCCGAGCCCGCAGCGTGGGAGCGCACGAGGCTGCGCTGCAGCTCCGCCCGCCGGTCCGGCGGGATGTGCCGGTTGGCCAGCGCCCCGAAACCGGTGGACACCCCGTAGTGCGGCACCGGGTCGTCGGCCAGCGCCTCGACCACCGCCCGGCTCGCGGCGACGGCCGCCTGCGCCTCCTCGCTGAGCACGACGCCCGCGCCGTGGCGCGCGACGGCGACGACCTCCGCCCGGGTGACCGGCCCGGTCCCCACCTCGACCCGCGATCCGGTGGCGGGTCTCGCCCCCGCCGCGGGGACCGTGTCGTGCACGGTCATCGACTTCTGCATCGCCTCATGGGACACCCGCGGGGGCACCGCCCGCGAGGGCCACCCGGCCGCATCCGCGCTGAGATCGACCTCACGCTCCGTGTCGGGGGGTCGGAGGCCCGGCGCGGGCGGGCCCACCGCCACCGAACCGGGCGAGCGCCGCAAATCCCCCGACGAGCGGACGCCGGCCACCCCGTCCGGCATGCTTGCGGTGCTCGACGCCGTTCGTCGGGGGGTGGGCCCGGGCACCGGGACCACGGGCGACCGGCCGCGGCACGAGCGCGGTCGCGACGCGCGACGGATAGGCACGACGAGCGACGGCGACGAGCGGGAGACGGCGATGAGCACGGTCGGTGAGCAGGCGCCGGTCGACCCCGGATCCCGGCCGGGCGAACCCGGGCGCGCCGGCCACGGCCCGCGCGGCGGCGGGGCCGACGGCCGGACGCGGGCCCGGTCCGGCTCGCACCGGCTGCGGAGCTGGCTGCTGCACCACCGCGTCGAGTCCGTCCCGGGCCGGGCGGCCAAGCACGACCACCACGACGAGCACCCGTGGTGGAAGGTGATGTGCCTGACCGGCGTCGACTACTTCTCGACGCTGTCCTACCTGCCCGGCATCGCCCTGCTCGCCGCCGGCGCGATCTCCCCGCTGGCCACGCTGCTGATCGTGCTGCTCACCCTCGGCGGGATGCTGCCGATGTACCGGCGGGTGGCGGCGGAGAGCCCGTACGGGCAGGGCTCGGTGGCCATGCTGGAGCGGCTGCTGTCGTTCTGGAAGGGCAAGTTCTTCGTGCTGACGCTGCTCGGCTTCGTCTGCACCTCGTGGATCATCACGATCACCCTGTCCGCGGCCGACGCCACCGCGCACTTCGCCGAGAACCCGTTCGCGCCCCGCGCGCTCGCCGACCACCCCGTGCTCGTCACGGTCGGGCTGCTGCTGATCCTCGGCGGGGTGTTCCTCGTCGGGTTCTCCGAGGCCGTCGGCGTCGCGGTGCCGCTGGTGCTGGTGTTCCTGCTGCTCAACCTGGTCGTCGTGGTCGTCGGCGCCGTCGACGCGGTGGGGCGGCCGGTGGACGTCGCGCGGTGGTTCGACGCGCTGCTGAACTTCGGCGGGCCCGGGCAGGTCGCGCTCGCGGCGGTGCTCGCCTTCCCCCTGCTGGTGCTGGGCCTGTCCGGGTTCGAGACGGGCGTGTCGATGATGCCGCTGATCCGCGGCGACAACCGCGAGGACGGGGACGGCGAGGTCGACGAGGAGGCCTACCAGCGCAGCCGCATCGCGAACACCCGCAAGCTGCTCACCACCGCCGCGCTGATCATGAGCGGCTACCTGGTGGCGACGAGCTTCGTCACCGCGGTGTTCGTGCCGGCCGAGGCCGTGCAGCCGGGCGGGCCCGCGAACGGCCGGGCGCTGGCCTACCTCGCCCACGAGTTCCTCGGCAACGCGTTCGGCACGGTGTACGACGTCAGCTCGATCCTGATCCTCTGGTTCGCCGGGGCCTCGGCGATGGCCGGGCTGATCAACATCGTGCCGCGCTACCTGCCCGGCTACGGCATGGCGCCGGAGTGGTCGCGGGCGGTCCGGCCGGTCACGCTGGTCTACACCGGCGTCGCGATCCTGATCACGTGGCTGTTCGACGCGGACGTCACCGCCCAGGCCGGCGCGTACGCCACCGGCATCCTGGCCATGATGATCTCCGCGGCCTTCGCGGTGACGGTGTCGTCGCGCCGCGGCGGCAGCCGGGCGGGCACGGTCGGCTTCGGGCTCGTCACGCTGATCTTCGTCTACGCCTTCGTCGACAACGTCGTCGAGAAGCCGGACGGCATCGTCATCTCGCTGGCGTTCGTCGCGGGCATCGTGCTGATCTCGACGGTCTCGCGGCTGCTGCGGACCACCGAGCTGCGCGCCGACAACGTCGAGTTCGACGCCGCTGCCCTGGAGCTGATCGACTTCTGCGCGGTCGACGGGAACGTGCACCTCATCGCGAACAAGGTGCAGTCCGGCGACGACACCGAGTACCGCGACAAGGAGGCCGAGCAGCGGGCGCTCAACCCGATCCCGTCCGGCGCGCCCACCCTGTTCCTGGAGATCGAGGTCACCGACCCGTCGGAGTTCTCCCAGGACGTGCACGTCCGCGGCGTCGACGTCGACGGCCACCGCGTGCTGCGCGCCGCGAGCCCGGCGGTCCCGAACGCCCTGGCCGCCATCCTGCTGCGGCTGCGCGACCGGACCGACCTGCGCCCGCACCTGTACTTCCAGTGGTCGGAGGGCAACCCGCTGACCCACCTCGCCCGGTACGTGCTGTTCGGGCAGGGCGAGACCGCGCCGGTGACGCGCGAGGTGCTCCGCCAGGCCGAACCCGACGTCGCCCGCCGCCCCGTCGTGCACGTCGGCGGCTGACCCCCGCGACCCGCGCCGTCCGCCCCCTCCCCCCGCGAGCTCCGCACCCCGCCCGGCGAGTTGCGCATCCCGCCCGGCGAGTTCCGCACCCCGCCCGGCGAGTTCCGCATCCCGGCCGGCGAGTTCCGCATCTCGGCCGGCGAGTTGCGCATACGGCCCCGGCGAGTTGCGCATACGGCCCC
>DASVUG010000051.1:0-9433 GCA_036387155.1 Pseudonocardia sp.
GTCGGCGAACACGGCCTCGTCGCGGTTGGCCGAGGCGAACCACATGACGACCTTGTCCCCCTCGGCGATCCGCTGCCCGCCGAGCTCGACGTCGCGGGTGGCGGTGCGCCGGAAGTGGTAGACCGGGGAGGCCCAGCGCAGGAACTCCTCGACCGCGCCCGGGATCAGCTCCGGGCGCTCCTGCAGGAGCGCGAGCTGGTCCGGGTTCTCGATCAGCGCCAGCATCGCGTGGCTGATGGCCTGGCGCGTGGTCTCGTTGCCGGCGATGATCAGCAGCAGCAGGTAGTTGTCGAAGTCGTGGGCCGAGAGCGGCTCGCCGTCCTCGGGCGTGCGGTTGACCAGCAGGCTGATCAGGTCGGTCCCGTCGCCGCCCCGGCGCCGCGCGGCGAGCTCGCGGCCGTACGCGAACACCTCGGCGGTGGTCGGCGAGCGGAACGGCAGGTGCTTGTACCGCTCGCTCTCCGGCGAGTCGGCCGGGTAGCGCGTGTAGTCCGGGTCGGTGTTGCCGACCATCTCGTTGCCCCACGCGATCAGCCGCCCGGTGTCGGACTCCGGCACGTCGAGCAGCCGCGCCAGCACCTGGATGGGGAAGTCGGCGGCGACCCGGTCGACGAAGTCGAACTCGGCGCCCGCCAGCGCTCCGGTCACGGTGGCCCGGGTCAGGCCGCGCAGGAACTCCTCGTAGCGGCGCAGCGACCCCTGGCTGAACTCGCGCTGGATCAGCTTGCGCAGCGCCCGGTGCCGGGCGCCGTCCATCTCCAGCATCGAGCGGCGGGCGTCCATGAGGTCGGGGTCGACCTCCTCGAGGCCGACGAACTTCGTGGACGTGAACGTCGCGGGGTCCTTGTCGACGGCGCAGACGTCGGCGTGGCGGGTCACCGACCAGAACCCGGACCCGTCGCGCTCGGGGTTCCAGTGCACCGGGGCCTCCCGGCGCAGCGTGTCGAACTGGGCCCAGGCCTCGTCGCGGGCGAAGCGGTCGACGTCGGACAGGTCGACCTCGTCGAGCGGTACCGGCGCGGGTCGCGCCACGGACTGCGACACGGAGTCCCCCTCAGAGGTGGTAGGTGTACTCGCGGAACTCCCAGTCGGTGATCCACCGGGAGAACCGCTCGATCTCGTTGCGCTTGTAGGCGAGGAACGTCGCGACGAACCGCGGGCCGAGCACGTCGGCGAGCGCGGTGTCGGCCTCCAGCGCGTCGAGCGCGGTGCCCAGGTCACCGGGCAGCTTCGGCGACCGGGCCGGGTCGTAGCCGTAGCCCTCCAGCGGCTCCCGCGGGTCGAGGTTGTCGCGGATGCCGAGGTGGGCCGCGGCGAGCAGGCCGGCGATCGCCAGGTAGGGGTTCGCGCTGGCGTCCCCCAGCCGCAGCTCCAGCCGGGAGGCCGCGCCCCGCTCGGGCGGGATGCGCACCATGGCGCTGCGGTTGTCCAGGCCCCAGTCGATCAGCCAGGGGGCGAGGGTGTCCGGCCCGAACCGCTTGTAGGAGTTGATGGTCGGGTTCGAGACGGCGGCGAGCGCCGGCGCGTGGGCGAGGATGCCGCCGACGGCCGCGCGGGCGGTCTTCGACAGGCCGTGCTCGCCGGACGGGTCGTCGAACAGCGGTGTGCCGTCGTCGCTCCACGTGGAGAAGTGGATGTGGAAGCCCGAGCCGCCCTCGTCGTTGAACGGCTTGGCCATGAAGGTCGCCAGCTTGCCGCCGGCCCGGGCGATCTCCTTGATCGCGTTCTTGAAGCGGAACGCGCGGTCGGCGGCGGACAGCGCCCCGGAGTGCCACAGGTTGATCTCGAACTGGCCGCTGGAGAACTCGTGGTTGGCCGCGACGACGTCGAGCCCGAAGGCCGAGAGGTAGCGCAGGGTGGTGAGCAGGGTGTTCTCCGGGTCGCCCTTGAGCCCGGCGACGTAGACGTTCCCCGTCGCCTCCCCGTAGCGCTTCCAGCCGCTGTCGGCGGTGGCGTCCCGCTCGAGGACGTAGAACTCCAGCTCGGGCCCGACCATCGGCTGCATGCCGAGGTCGGCGAACCGGTCGACGACGCGGCGGAGCACGCTGCGCGGGTTCTCCTCCGACGGCGACCCGTCGGGGTTGAAGACGTCGGCGATGCAGTGCGCGACGCCGGCCTCCCACGGCACCGCCTGCATCGTCGCGAGGTCCGGGAACGCCACGACGTCGGGCAGGCCCGCGGTGAGGCCGCCCTCGATGTCGACCACGTCGCCCGTGGGCGTCGTCCCGTAGACCGAGCGGCAGAAGGCGACGCCGCCGCCGACGGTGCGGGCGAACCGGTTGACCAGCACGTCGCGCCCGCGCTCGCTGCCGATCAGGTCGGAGTAGGCGATCCGCACGACGTCGATCCCCTGCTCGGTGAGGGCGGCCGCCGCGTCCTCCAGGCCGGAGGTGTCGAAGTGGGCCACGCTGACCTCCCGGGGTCCCGACCCCCGCCGGGTCGGCACGGGCGCTGCGGGGGCACGGCGACCGCCGCGCCGCACGGCTCGAATCGTTTGGGTCCGAACCGTAGACGGGGCCGCCCCCGCGTGGCAAGGCTTGCCGCCCTGCCCGCGGCGGCGTTACCGTACGGACCCAAACGATTCGCCGGGAGCGCGCATGACCGACGTGAAGGGCTTCCTGTACCCCCGCACCGCGAGCGGTCGGGCGTCGCTCGTCCCGCCGCCGCCGTGGTTCTACTCCGGCGACCTGCTCACCGTGGAGTACCGGACGAACCCCGAGCGGGTGGCCGAGCTGCTGCCGGCGCCGCTGTCGCTCGCGGCGGAGGACCCGGGGGCGGTCGCGCTGATCTGGGCGGACTGGCAGTCGTGCTCGGCCTCGCGCGAGGAGCTGCTCGACCCGGTGCGGTCGCAGTACAAGGAGGCCTTCGTCGTCGTCCGCTGCTCCTTCGAGGGCGCCACCTACTCGCGCTGCGTCTACATCTGGGTCGACAAGGACTTCGCGATCGGCCGCGGGCTGCACCAGGGCTACCCGAAGAAGCTGGGCTCGATGTGGCAGACCCGGCCGCACCCCTTCGCCCAGGGGGCGCCGCAGATCGGCCCCGGGGGCACCTTCGGCGCGACGCTCGCCGCGGGCGACCGGCGCCTCGCCGAGGCGGTGCTGACGCTGCGCGAGCCGTCGGAGACCAACGGGTTCGTCAACGGCCACCCGATGGCCCACCACCGGGTGCTGCCCGGCATCGAGGCCGGCGCCCCCGACGCCTTCGCGGAGCTGATCTCCTCGGGCGCGGCCGAGTTCGCGGGCGGGCCGGCCTGGCGGGGCGAGGTCGACCTGCGGCTTCACCCGTCGCCGACCGAGGAGCTCGACCGGCTCGCCGTCGAGGAGGTCATCGGCGGCTACTACCGGCAGGTCGGCGTGGTGTGGAACGGCGGGCGGAGCCTGGCCGCCCTCGGGCCGGCACCGCGGTGAGGACCCCCCGCTGCCTGCGCGGATACGATGGTCGCCATGCCCGATCGCCACAGCCTCGCCGAGATCGAGCAGGCGATGCTCGCGCACATCGGCGACCTGCCGGTGGACCTGCCGGCGGCGAACGCGGTCTCCACGCTGTACCGGGCGGCCAACGCGGCCCGGGCGCACCTGACGAACACGGTGCTGCGCGAGTACGGGCTCACCTGGACGGGGTTCGTCGTCCTGTGGGTCGTGTGGATCTGGGACGGGCTGGAGACCCGGCACGCCGCGGAGAGCGCCGCGATCTCCAAGGCCACGCTGACCGGCGTCGTGAAGACCCTCGAGCGCCAGGGTCTGATCACGCGCACGACCAGCGCCACCGACCGGCGGCTGGTCGACCTGCGGCTCACCGAGGCGGGCTCGGCGATGATGGCCGAGCTCTACCCCGCCTTCAACGCCGGCGAGGCCGAGGTGGTCGCGTGCCTCCCGCCGCAGGCGGTCGCGGACCTCACCGCCAGCCTGCGGCGCGTCGTGACGGCCCTGGACGGCGCCGGTGAGCGCCCCGCCGCCCCGGCCCGGGGCGCCTGAGTCCGCGCCGGCCCCGCCCGGGCCCTGGGGGGACGAGTCCGGGGCCGTGCGGCTCGCCCTGGAGTGGGCGGCGCAGCGGGTGGTGCGCCCCAGCGACCCGAAGAGCACCGCCCGGCCGGCGTCCGAGCTGACGGCCGCGGCGGGGCGCACGGTCACCCGCGGCGGGATCGGCGCCGAGGCGGCGATGCGGGTCTTCGACGAGGTCCTGGTGCCCGCCACCCGCGCGCAGGACGACCCGATGAACCTCGCCTACGTCCCGGCGGCGCCCACCCGCGCCGCCGTCGCCTTCGACACGGTCACCAGCAGCGCGAACGTCTTCGGCGGCCTCTGGGAGTCCGGCGCCGGGGCGATCTTCGCCGAGAACGCGGCGCTGGCCTGGCTCGTCGAGCTGCTCGGCTGGCCCGCCGACGCGGGGGGCTGCTTCGTCGCCGGCGGCACCACGGGCAACCTGTCGGCGCTCTTCGCCGCGCGCGAGGCCGCCCTGCACGCCCGCGGCGACCGGCATCCCGACGGCCGCTGGCAGCTGGTCTGCACCACCGGCGTGCACTCCTCGATCCGCACGGCCGCCGCCGTCCTCGACGCCGAGGTGGTGGACGTCGAGGAGGACTGGCGCGGGCACCTGACCGGTCCGGCGCTGGCGGCGGCGCTGCGGCGGGCCCCGCGCGCCTTCGCGGTGGTCGCCTCGGCGGGCACCACCAACGCCGGGGTGGTGGACGACCTGGCCGACGTCGCCGACGTGTGCGCCCGGTTCGGGGTGTGGCTGCACGTCGACGGGGCGTACGGCGGGGCGGGGCTGGCCGCGCCGAGCGCCCGCGCGCGGTTCGCCGGCATCGAGCGCGCCGACAGCTTCATCGTCGACCCGCACAAGTGGCTGTTCGCGCCGTACGACTGCTGCGCGCTGCTCTACCGCGACCCGTCGGTGGCCCGCGCCGCGCACGCCCAGCGCGCCAGCTACCTCGACACCATCGACCGCGAGGTGTGGAACCCCTCGGACCTGGCGCTGCACCTGAGCCGGCGGGCCCGCGGCCTGCCGTTCTGGTTCAGCCTCGCCACCCACGGCACCGACCGCTACACCGCCGCGGTCGAGGCGACGCTGGCCACCACCCGCGCCGTCGCCGGCGCCATCCGCGCCTGCCCGCACCTGCGGCTGGTGGCCGAGCCGGAGCTGTCGGTGCTGCTGTTCGAGCGGCCGGGCTGGGCCGAGCGGGAGTACGCGACGTGGTCGCGCCGGCTCGCCCTCGACGGCGCGATCCTCTGCCTGCCCACCCGCTGGCGCGGGGCGACGGTCCTGCGGCTGGCCTTCGTCAACCCCGCCACCCGCGCGGACCGGGTGGTCGCGGTCCTCGAGGCGACCACCGGGGAGGCGGCGCCGTGACCGCCGGCGGCCCGACGGCGGCCGGCGGCGGCGATCTGCCCGGCGCGGACCTGCACGGGCCGGACGGCCTCGCCGCGCAGCTGCGCCGCGTCGTCGAGCGGACGGGCGGCTGGATGGCCGAGTACGGGGCGTTCGCCCCGCACCCGTCGCTCGTCGTCGCCCCCGACGCCCTGGAGCGCGGGACCGCCGCGCTGCACGCGCGGCTGCGCGACAACTACCCCTTCCACCACCCCCGCTACGTCGGGCAGATGATGAAGCCGCCCCATCCCGCGGCGGTGCTCGGCTACGTCGCCGCGATGCTGGTCAACCCGAACAACCACGCCCTCGACGGCGGGCCGGCGACGGCCGCGATGGAGAAGGAGGTCGTGGCGCAGCTGGCCGCGATGTTCGGCCTCCCCCCGGCGCACCTGGGGCACCTGACGAGCAGCGGCACCGTCGCGAACCTGGAGGCGCTGTTCGTCGCCCGGGAGACCCACCCCGGCCGGGCGGTGGCGCACAGCGCCGACGCCCACTACACGCACGGGCGGATGTGCCACGTGCTCGGGGTCGAGGCGGTGGCCGTGCCGACCGCCGCGGACGGCACGATGGACCCGTCGGCGCTGGAGGAGGCGCTGCGGGGCGGGCGGATCGGCACGGTCGTCGCCACGACGGGCACCACCGGCCTGGGCGCGGTCGACCCGGTGCACGAGATCGTCGCGCTCTGCCGCCGGTACGGCGCCCGGGTGCACGTCGACGCGGCCTACGGCGGGTTCTTCCGCCTGATCGCCGACGACGCCCCCGACGGGGTCGCCGCCGCGCCGTTCGCCGCGATCGCCGACTGCGACTCGGTGGTGGTCGACCCGCACAAGCACGGCCTGCAGCCCTACGGCTGCGGCGCGGTGCTCTTCTCCGACCCCGGCGTCGCCCGCCACTACCTGCACGACTCGCCCTACACCTACTTCACCTCGGACGAGCTGCACCTGGGCGAGATCTCGCTGGAGTGCTCGCGGGCGGGCGCGGCCGCCGCGGCGCTGTGGCTCACGCTGCAGGTGCTGCCGCCGACGCCGGACGGGCTGGGCGCCGTGCTGCGGCCCGGACGCCGCGCGGCGCTGGCGTGGGCGGACCTGATCGACGCGAGCGACGCGCTGACGCTGTTCCAGCGCCCGCAGACCGACATCCTCACCTACTTCCCCACCCGGGCGCGGCTCTCCGACGTCGACCGGGCCAGCGCCCACGTCCTCGACGCCGGCATGCGCCGCCCGCCCGCGGAGGCGCTGTTCGTCGCCACCTACACCGTGGACGGCGCCGGGCTGGCCGCGCGCGGGCACCGGGTCGAGGCGGACGTGCCGAGCGGGCGGATCCTGCGCAGCGTGCTGATGAAGCCCGAGGTCGAGGCCCGCGTCCCCGCCCTGCACCGGCAGGTCCTCGACCTGCTCGCGGAGGGGTGAGCCTCAGGCGTTCAGGGGCAGCCCGGCGCTCGCCCGCACGAAGCGCCGGAAGAGCGCGGCCTGCACCGGGTCCGTCGCCGCGGTGTCCTCGGGGTGCCACTGGACGCCCAGGTACCAGCCGGGGTGGTCGTCGAGGGTGACGGCCTCGATCACGCCGTCCGCGGAGTGCGCGGCGGCCTTCAGGCCCTCGCCGAGGCGGTCGATGCACTGGTGGTGGGCGCAGGAGATCGTCGCCCGGGAGCCGACGATCGCCCCGAGCGGCGAGTCGGGCACCACGGCGATCTCGTGGACGCGGCCGCGGTGCGCGCCGACGGTCTCGTCCATGTCCTGGACCAGGTCGCCGCCGCGCGCGACGTTGACCACCTGCGTCCCGCGGCAGATCGCGAGCAGGGGCACGCCGTCCTCGAGGGCCGCGCGGGCCACGGCCAGGTCGAAGGCGTCCTGCTCCTCGTCGACGTCGTAGAGGCTCGGGTGCGGCGGCCGGCCGGTCCACCGCGCCGCGACGTCCCCGCCGCCGGGCAGGAGCACCCCGTCGGCGCCGCGCAGCCGCTCGCGCGCCGCGTCGACGTCGACGACCGCGTCGGGCGCGTGCGGGAACAGCCCCACCGGGTCGCCGCCGGCGTCCCACACGGCCTGCGCGAGCCGCCGGGCGACGACGACGGCCTCGAACCGCAGCGCCGACGCGCTGCGGGAGAACCGCATGGGCACGGCGACGACCGGCCGGCGCCCGTCAGCCATGGTGGATCCAGGTGGTCTTGAGGTCGGTGTACTCCTCCAGCGCGTGCCGGGACTTGTCCCGGCCGGTGCCCGAGAGCTTGACGCCGCCGAACGGCACCGCCATGTCCCCCTCCTCGTAGCAGTTCACCCACACCGTGCCGGCGCGCAGCGCGCGCGACACCCGGTGCGCGGCGCCGAGGTCAGCCGTCCACACCGCCGCGGCCAGGCCGTAGGGGGTGTCGTTGGCGACCCGCACCGCCTCGGCCTCGTCGCGGACGACCTGCACGGCGAGGACGGGCCCGAAGACCTCGTCGCGGACGAGGGTGTTGTCCGGGGCGGCGCCCGTCACGACCGTCGGCTCGAGGTAGGCCCCGCCGGTCTCCTGGAGGACCTGCCGCCCGCCGTGGCGCAGCTGCGCGCCCTGCGCCACGCCCCGGTCGAGGTGGCCGAGCACGCGGGTGAGGCTGCGGTCGTCCACCAGCGGGCCCATCCGGGTGCCGGGCAGCAGCGGGTCGGCCGGGTACCACGTCGCCGCGGCGCGCACCACCCGCTCGACGACCTGCTCGGCGACGTCGGCGTGCACGACCAGCCGCGAGCCGGCGGTGCACATCTCGCCGGAGTTGAAGAAGACCGCCCAGGCCGCGGTCTCGGCGGCGGCGTCGAGGTCGGGGGCGTCGGCCAGGACGATGTTGGGCGACTTGCCGCCCAGCTCGAGGAACACCCGCTTGAGGTTGCTGTCGGCGGCGTAGCGCAGGAAGTGCCGGCCCACCTCGGTGGAGCCGGTGAACGTCAGGACGTCGACTCCCCCGTGCTCGCCCAGGCGCCGCCCGACCGTCGCCCCGTCCCCGCTGACCACGTTGAGCACCCCGGGCGGGAGGCCGGCCTCGACGCCCAGGCGCGCCACCCGCTGCATCGACAGCGGGGAGCGCTCGGCCGTCTTGAGGACGACGGTGCAGCCCGCCGCCAGGGCCGGGCCGATCTTCCACCCCCCGATCGTCAGCGGGAAGTTCCACGGCACGACGGCCGCCACCACGCCGGCCGGCTCGCGGGTGACCAGCGACAGCTCGCCCGGGCCGGTCGGGGTGACCTCGCCGGCCCCCTTGTCGGCCAGCTCGCCGTAGTAGCGCAGGCAGCGGACCAGCGCGCGCAGCTCGATCTGGTGGGCCGCCCGGATGGGCTTGCCCATCTCCAGGCTCACCAGCAGCGCGATCTCCGCGCGGTGCTCCTCGACCAGCGCGGCGAAGCGCTGCAGGACCTCACCGCGCTCGCGCGGGTGCAGCCGCGGCCAGGGGCCGGCGTCGAAGGCCCGCCGGGCGGCGGCGACGGCGTCGTCGACGTCGTCGGGCTGCGCCCAGGCCAGCTCGACGAGCGTGCTGCCGTCGCGGGCGGACCGGACCGGCGCGACGGCGCCGGACCGGGCGGGCCGCGGCGCGCCGTCGACGAAGATGCCGTCGGGGAACGCCGTCGTCGCGGCGAGGGCGATCCAGTCGGTGTCCGCGACCGCGTCCGTCGTTGCCGCCATCGGCGCCTCCCGGTGAGCCCGTTCCGACCGGTGTCCGCCGCGGACGGGGCCCGGCCCGACCGGCGCGGCCGGGCCGACCCTTGACCCGCCCACCCGCGGCGCATACCGTTTGGCCCCGAACGATACACCGGGAGGGGCGCAGTGACCACAGCGACCAGCGCGACCACCGCCACCGTCGAGGGCGTCGCGGTCGACACCCGGCACTGGATCGGCGGCCGGCGCGTCGGCTCGGCGGCGACGTTCACCGACGTCTCCCCCCTCGACGAGACGCCCCTCGCGGAGGTCGCGGCGGGCGGGGCCGACGAGGTCGGCGCCGCCGTCGCCGCCGCCCGGGAGGCCTTCCCGGCGTGGGCGGGCCTCGACGTGGCCGAGCGCTCGGCGGTCCTGCGCCGGGTCGCCGACGGCATCGAGGCCCGCG
>DASVUG010000052.1:0-4228 GCA_036387155.1 Pseudonocardia sp.
GATCAAGGACCTCACCGACGGGCTGGGCGCGCACTCGGTCGTCGAGGCCGTCGGCACCCAGGAGTCGATGCTGCAGGCCATCTCGTCCACCCGCCCCGGCGGGCACGTCGGCTTCGTCGGCGTCCTGCACGGCGGCCCCGCCCCGGTGCGCCGCTTCCTCCCCGAGCTGATCGACCTGATCACCCGGCGCGCCATCGACCCCGGCCGGGTCTTCGACCTCACCCTGCCGCTGGACGAGGCCGCCGAGGGCTACCGGGCCATGGACGAGCGCCGCGCGATCAAGACGCTGCTGCGCCCCTGACCGCCCCCGCCGTCGCGGCCGGTCCGGCGGCCGGGCGGTCGAGCGTGGCGAGGAAGTCGGCGAACGCCCGGGCGGTCCGGGCGCCGTCACCGGTGGCGTCGAGGTCCATGAGCAGGCCGCGGATGACCGCGAGGACGAGGGTCGCGAGCTCGGGCCGGCCGATGCTGCGCAGGCCCTCCTCCAGCGGCCCGAGCCAGTCGGTCGTCGCGGCCCGGTGGAGGTCGGGCCACATCTGCCTGGCCGCGCTCTCCCGCCACTGCCCGAACATCCGCAGGTAGGGCTGCACGGTGGGACCCGACAGGGCCGTCCAGGCGTTCGCCAGCGTGACGGTGTAGGGCTCGCCGGGCCGCACGCGCAACAGGTCGCCGAAGGTCGCGAGCTGGCGTTGCCGCGCCCGCCGGAGGACGGCGTGCAGCAGGGCGTCACGCGTCCCGAAGTGGTAGAGCAGCATGCGCGCCGACGTGCCGGTGGCCGCCGTCAGCGGCTCGAGCCGGTCGGGCAGGCCGTGCTCGAGCGCGTGGTCGGTGCAGGCGTCGAGCAGCCGCTGCTTGATCTCCGGTTGCGGTCGCCGTCCCACGGCGCGACCTTTTCACGTAGCAGCGAGTACGTCTACCGCGACGACGCCCGGGCCGGTCAGAGGCGGGTCGCGGTCCGCACGAGCTGCGCGACCGCCCGCGACCGGCTGTGCGGCGGCCACGCGATCACCGTCGTCACCGTGGGCGCGTCCGGTACCGGGACGACGGCGAGCCCGGGGCCGAGCAGAACGCGGACCGAGTCCGGCAGGATCACCGCCGCGCGGCCGAGCTCGACGAGCTGGAGCAGTTGCGCGTGGTCGTGGACCTCGGGGCCGGGGCCGGCGGGGTAGGTGCCGTCGGGGCGGGGCCAGCGGGGCAGCGGCAGGTCGGGCAGCGCGCCCGCCTCGGCCAGCGACACCGCGGTCCGGGCGGCGAGCGGGTGGTCGGCGGGCAGGACGAGGACCTGCCCCTCCGTGGTGAGCTCCTCGACGTCGAGCCCGACCGTCGCGTCGAACGGCCGGTGCAGCAGCGCGACGTCGGCCCGCCCGTCGCGGAGCATCCGCTCCTGCTCGCCGGGCCCGCACAGCACGACGTCGATCGGGGCGGCGCCGGGTTCGGCGGCGTGCGCGTCGAGCAGCTTGGCCAGCAGCTCCCGCGATGCCCCGGCCTTGGTCACGAGGACGGTGCGCCCGGCGGGGCCGGCCCGGCGGGTGCGGCGCTCGGCGGCCCCGATCGCCTCCAGCGCCGCGCGGCCCTCCTGCAGCAGCACCGCGCCGGCGTCGGTCAGCGCCACCGCCCGGCTGGTGCGTTCCAGCAGGACCGTGCCCAACCGGCGTTCGAGCTGGGCGATCGCCCGCGACAGGGGCGGTTGCGCCATGCCGAGACGCCGCGCCGCCCGCCCGAAGTGCAGCTCCTCGGCGACGGCGACGAAGTAGCGCAGCTCCCGGGCCTCCACGCCCATCACGGTACGCCGATCGAGACCCGTGGGGTATCGCCGCCGACCCGATCGGTGTTGGCGGTGACCCGGTCGGCGGGCCGACCATCGAGGGCGTGGACGAGAAGACGACAGCGCTGGTCACCGGCGCGAACAAGGGCATCGGGTACGCGATCGCGGCCGGCCTCGGGGCACTGGGTTGGCGCATCGGCGTCGGCGCCCGGGACGACCGCCGCCGCGAGGAGGCCGTCGAGAAGCTGCGGGCGGCCGGGATCGACGCCTTCGGGGTGCCGCTCGACGTCACCGACGACGCGAGCGCGACCGCCGCCGCCGCGGTCGTCGAGGAGCACGCCGGCCGCCTGGACGTGCTGGTCAACAACGCCGCCATCACGGGCGGTGCGCCGCAGGAGCCGACCCGTGCCGACCCGGCGAACATCCGGACGGTCGTGGAGACCAACGTGATCGGCGTCCTGCGCGTCACCAACGCGATGCTGCCGCTGCTGCGCCGCTCACCCGCGCCGCGGATCGTGAACATGTCCAGCACGGTCGGTTCGCTCACCCGGCAGTCCGCGCCGGGCGCCGAGACGGGCCCGATCTCCGCCGTCTACTCGGCGTCGAAGACCTACCTCAACGCCGTCACCGTCCAGTACGCCAAGGAGCTGCGCGACACGGGGATCCTGGTCAACGCCGCCTGCCCCGGCTTCGTCGCGACCGACCTCAACGGCTTCCGGGGCCACCGCACGCCCGAGCAGGGCGCGGCGACCGCGATCCGTCTCGCGACCCTGCCCGACGACGGCCCGACCGGGGGCTTCTTCGACGACGAGGGCGTCGTGCCCTGGTGACCGTCGGACAGGAGCCGTGATCGGCCGGTCGGGTGACGCCACTCACGGGGAGCGACGGTTCGGGGGCCATTGCCCGGGTAGTCCTTACATCGTAAGCAGCAGGGCCGGAAGATCAGGTCACCGTCGATCCACGGCGCGGCCCGCGAGGGCGACACCGGGCTTCCCGAGCACTTGCACCGTCCATCCGGACTCCCGCACCCACCACCGGCGACAGCCGGGCGATCCCGCCGGGATGCACTCGTATCCCGGCAGCGGGCCGCGCACGACCCCATCCCGAAGGAACCACGCATGACCGCGAACGCGGACACCGGCGCCACCAAGATCGACGCGGACGGCGCCGGACGTCACGGCTCCACCGACCTCGGCGTCACCGACCGGGGCACCACGCACCGCTCCACCGACGACCGCGTCACCTCGCCCGTCGGCGGCGACGTGCGCCACGACCGCATCCGCTGGGGTGCGGTCTGGACCGGGGTCCTGACGACCCTGTCGACCTACATCGTCCTGCAGCTGCTGTTCTTCGCCCTGGGCTGGCTCGACCTGGGCATCAACGGCGCAGGCGGCACCACTCGCGCACTCGTCAGCGGGGCGCTCGCCCTGCTCGCCTTCTTCCTCGGCGGCGCGGCCGCCGGCGCCTCGGCGCTGTGGCACCGCGCCAACGACGGCATGGTCAACGGCGTCGTGACCTGGGCCGCCACCGTCATCGCCCTGCTGGGCCTCACCGTCGTCGGTGGCGGCGCCCTCGTCGGGTCGCTCGGCGACACCGCCGCCCAGTTCGTCGACCTGCGCGCTGCCACCGCCGGTGTCGACGTCGCCCAGGCCACCGAGACCGCGCGGCAGACCGCGGGCGGCACCGCCCTGGGCCTCGGCCTCTCGATGGTCGCGGCCGCCCTGGGCGGCTCGCTCGGCGCCAAGCTGTGGCCGGGCCGCGGGAACCGCGACGCCCACAGCCGCTGATCCGGGCTGCTGACCGACGGTCCGGCCCCGGTACCCATGGGTACCGGGGCCGGGCCGTTCTCGTCCGCGCCCTGCCGGCCCGACGGCCGGTCGGGGATGCGGCTCCCGTCCGTCAGACGATCGGCGAGCCGCCGGTCACCGCGATGACGTCTGCGGTGATGAAGCTCGACTCCTGCGACGCCAGGAACACGTAGGCCGGGGCGAGCTCGGCGGGCTGCGCGGCGCGGCCCATCGGCGAGTCCGCCCCGAACGACTCCACCTTCTCCTCGTCCATCGTCGCCGGGATCAGCGGCGTCCACACCGGCCCCGGCGCCACCGAGTTGACCCGGATGCCCTTCTCCACCAGGTTCGCCGCGAGGCCCTTGGTGAAGTTGACGATCGCCGCCTTGGACGTCGCGTAGTCCAGCAGGTTCGGGGCGGGCGAGAACCCCTGGATCGACGAGGTCGTGATGATCGACGATCCCTCGCTCATGTGCGGGACCGCCGCCTTGCACAGCCAGAACATCGCGTAGAGGTTCGTCTTCATCACGCGGTCGAACTGCTCGGTGGTGATGTCGAGGATCCCGCCGTTCTGCGACATCTGGTACGCCGCGTTGCTGACGAGCACGTCGATGCGCCCGAACTCCTGCACCGCCGTGTCCACGACCCGCTGGCAGAGGGCCTCGTCGCGCAGGTCGCC
>DASVUG010000053.1:0-7318 GCA_036387155.1 Pseudonocardia sp.
ACGGCCAGGCCCAGCGTGTGCGCCAGCTGGATGACCAGCTCGGCGACCTCGCGGTCGACGTGCGCGCCGCTCGACGGCTCCGCGCCGGTGCCGGTGTCGTCGGGCGCCACCCCGGTGACGAACGGGCCCGCCAGCTTCAGCGCCGACACCGGCAGCCGGCGCAGGTACGCCAGGTTCGAGTAGCCGGTGCCGAAGTCGTCGATCGCGATCCGCACGCCCATCGCCGCCAGCGCGCGCAGCGGGTCCCCCGTGGCGGCGCCCATCAGCGCGCTCTCGGTCAGCTCCAGCTGCAGCAGCTCCGGCGGCCACCCGGTGTCGGCCAGGACGGCCGCGACGTCGTCGACGAGCTCGGGGCCGCGCACCTGCCGCGCCGCCAGGTTCACGCTCAGCAGCAGCCGCGCGGCCGGGTCCGCGGCCAGCCACCCGGCCGCCTGGCGGCAGGCCCGCTCGAGCACCCAGCGCCCGAGCGCGACGATGAACCCGCTGTCCTCGGCGAGCGGGACGAACCGCGCCGGGTCGAGCCGCCGCCCGTCGGGCAGCGTCCAGCGCACCAGCGCCTCGACCCCGATCATCCGCCGGTCGCCCAGCCGGACCAGGGGCTGGTACTCCAGGTGCAGCTCGCCGCGGTGCAGCGCCTCGGGCATGCGCACCGACAGCGCGAGGCGGTCGACGTCGCGGCGGTGGCGCTCCTCGTCGAACACCGCGCAGCGGTCGCCGCCGTCGGCCTTCGCCCAGGACAGGGTGGTGCCGGCGGCCTTCATCACCTCGCCCACGTCCGCGCCCCACGCGCTCTGCACGACCCCGGCGCTGGCGGTGACGACGACCTCCCGCCCGACCTCCGGGCCCCCGTCCCCGCCGGCCTTCCCGTCGGTGTCGCCGGCGGCCGGGGGGTCGGTGCCGGGGTCGGCGAGGCGGACCGGGCGGCGGACGGCCGCCAGCGCCGCCGCCGCCACCGCGCGCAGGGCCACCCCGAGCGCCGCGCCGTCCGCAGCCGCGTCGGCGGGCCGCTCGACCAGCACGGCGAACTCGTCACCGCCCGTGCGCGCCACCAGGTGCGCGGCCCCGAGCGCGTCGACCAGCCGGCCGCCCACGACCCGCAGCAGCGCGTCGCCCCGGTCGTGGCCGAGGGTGTCGTTCACCGCCTGGAAGCCGTCCAGGTCCAGGTAGCACACACCCGCCCGGTGCCCGGCGCGGAGCGCGGCGGCGAGCCGGTCGAAGAACACGGCGCGGTTGGGCAGCCCGGTCAGCGGGTCGTGCAGGGCGTCGTGGCGCAGGCGCCCCGCCAGCCGGTGGCGCTCGGTGACGTCCTCGACCGTCGCGACGACGTACCGCGGGCGGCCCCCGAGGTCGCGGACCAGCGAGAGCACCACGACCGCCCACAGCTCGGAGCCGTCCGGGCGCACGTAGGCCTTCTCCGCCCGCAGGTGGTCGCGCTCGCCCGCGAGGACCTCCCGGATCCGGTTCCGCAGCCCGGGGCTGTCGCCGGGGTGGGCGAAGGTCCAGATCGTGCCGGCGAGCAGCTCGCTGGCCGGGTGCCCGGTCATGGCGGCGAGGGCGTCGTTGACCTCGAGGAACCGGCCCGCGGTGTCCACCACCCCGATGCCGACCACCGACTCGGCGAACACGGCCCGGAAGCGGGTCTCGCTGTCGTGGCGGGCCTGCTCGGCCGCCGCCCGGGCGGCCAGCGCGGCGGCGCTCACCCACTCCTGCTCCCGGCGCGTCCGGTCCTGCAGCGCGTGGGCGTACCCGGCGGCGAGAGCTCCCTGCACCTGCGCGAGCCGCCGCCCGCCCGCCGTCGGCCCCAGCTCCTCGGCGAGCACCGCCAGGGTGCTCTCGACCGCGCCGGTCCCGGTGAAGTGCGCGCCCACCAGCGCGGCCCCCGCACGGGCCGCCGGCACCCGGTCGAAGTCCGGCGCGGCGGCGGCCGCGAGCAGGTCCCGGGCCGACGCGAGCAGCGACCGGGCGAGCGCGTCCGGCTCCCGCGGCACGGGGCCGGTGTCGGCGAGCGCGCACGCCCACTCCCGCGCCAGCCGCGCCGCGGGTTCCGGGTCGATGGGGCGTTCCGGGTCGGCGGGGTACGCCCCCGGGGTCCTGCTCACGGGCGTGCCTCCGCTCCTGCACCCACGGCACGGGACCAGTGGTGCCGCCGTGCTCACTCCGCGGCCGGCCGGCTCTCGGTGGCCGCCCGCTCCGCCCGGGTCGGTACCCCTTTGCGGCGCCCACCGCGCTGCATGTCGCCCGTCGTGACGCGCCGGTTCGGGTCGATCAGCCGCTTCCACTTGGCCTGCGCCGCCTGGCGGCTGTTGAGCTGGGCCTGCACGGCGTCCGCGACCTGCGCCCACGTCAGCCCGTCCGACCGCAGCTGGCGGATCAGGTCGCGCTCGTAGTAGTCGGCGAGCCGGCGCAGCTCCTGCACCATGGCGTACCACGCTGCGGCCCCGTTGCGGGTGAGCGTGCCCTCCTTGGCCCGGGCCTTGAGCTGGTCGATCTGCTTGGTGATCGACGGGTCCCGGGTGATCTGCGGGTCCGCCCGGTCGAGCCAGCGCTGGGCCTCCTGGAACTCCATGCGGCATCGATACGTTGACGCGCACGTTTCGTCAACGACCGCGTCGGCGTGTCGCCGGCCCCGTCCACCTCGCAGGGGCCCCGTCCACCTCGCAGGGGCTGCGGCCCCTGCGGAGTGGAGGGCGGGTCTGCGAAGTGGCTCGGGGCGGCGGGGCGGCGGGGCGGCGGCGGCTCAGAGACCCCCGAGCGCCTGCACGGCGGTGACCCACACCACGGCCTCGCCCGCCTCGTCCGACGCCGCGAGGTCGACCTCGGCCTCGACCGCCCAGTCGCGGTCGCCGGCCGGGTCGTCGAGCACCTGGCGCACGAGCCACCGCGCCGGCTCCTCGGTGACGGTGAACAGCTCGGGGCCGCGGGCGGCGGGGCCCGTCCCGATCGCCGTCGCCGCGTCGCCGTGCTCGGCGAAGTACGGCTCCAGGGCCGCGGCCCACGCCGCCGCGTCCCAGCCCGCGGCGCGGTCCAGCTCGCCGAGCTCGTCCCACCGGCGCAGCGCCGCCAGCTCCACCCGCCGGAACAGCGCGTTGCGCACCAGCACGCGGAACGCGCGCCGGTTGCCCGTCACCCCGGCCGGACCGCGGTCGAGCGCCGGCCGGGCGGCCGGGTCGTCGGGGCCCCCCGCGTCCAGGCCCCGGGCGAGCTTCTCCCACTCGTCGAGCAGGCTCGAGTCCGTCTGGCGGACCAGCTCGCCCAGCCACTCCTCGACGTCGTCGAGCTCCTCGGTCCGCGCCTCCGGGGGGACCGTCTGGCGCAGCGCCCGGTAGGTGTCGGCCAGGTAGCGCAGCACCAGGCCCTCGGAGCGGGCGAGCCCGTAGTGCCCGACGTACTCCACGAACGTCATCGCCCGCTCGCTCATGTCGCGGGCCACGGACTTCGGCGACAGGCGCGCGTCGGCGACCCACGGGTGGCCGCGCCGGTAGGTCTCCAGCGCCCCGGTCAGCAGCTCCTCCAGCGGCCGGGGGTACGTGACGTCCTCCAGCAGCGCCATCCGCTGCTCGTACTCGATCCCCTCGGCCTTCATCGCCGCGACGGCCTCGCCCCGGGCCCGCTTCTCCTGCGCCTGCAGCACGGGCCGCGGGTCGTCCAGGGTCGCCTCGACGACCGAGAGCACGTCCGCGGGGTACTCCGGCGACGTGCGGTCGAGCAGCTCCAGGGCGGCCAGCGCGAACGGGGACAGCGGCTGGTTCAGGGCGAAGTCCAGCTGGAGGTCGCCGACGAGGCGCACCCGCCGGCCCTCCGCGTCGGGCTCGGGGAGCTCCTCGACGACCCCGGACTCCCGCAGCCCGCGGTAGATCGCGATGGCCCGGCGGATGTGCCGGATCTGGCGCGACCGCGGCTCGTGGTTGTCCTCCAGCAGGTGCCGCATGGCCGCGAAGGCGTCCCCCGGCCGGGAGATCACGTTGAGCAGCATGGCGTGCGTGACGACGAAGTGGCTGGTCAGCGGCTCGGGCTGGGCGTTCTGCAGGCGCTCGAACGTCGTCGCCGACCAGTTGACGAAGCCCTCCGGCGGCTGCTTGCGCACGATCCGCCGGCGCTTCTTGACGTCGTCGCCCGCCCGGGCGAGCAGGCGCGCGTTCTCCACCTCGTGCTCCGGCGCCTGCGCGACGACGGTGCCGACGACGTCGTAGCCGGCGCGCCCGGCCCGGCCGGCGATCTGGTGGAACTCGCGCGCCTTGAGCCCCCGGGTGCGCACGCCGTCGTACTTGGTCAGCGCGGTGAACAGCACGGTGCGGATCGGCACGTTGATGCCGACGCCCAGGGTGTCCGTGCCGCAGATGACCTTGAGCAGCCCGGCCTGGGCGAGGGTCTCCACGAGGCGGCGGTACCGGGGCAGCATGCCGGCGTGGTGCACCCCGATCCCGTGGCGGACCAGCCGCGACAGCGTGCGGCCGAAGCCGGCGGTGAAGCGGAAGTCGCCGATCAGCTCCGCGATGGCCTGCTTGTCCTCCTTGCTCGAGACGTTCACGCTCATCAGCGCCTGCGCCCGCTCGACCGCCGCCGCCTGGGTGAAGTGCACGACGTACACCGGGGCATCGCGGGTGGCGAGCAGCTCGCCGATCGTCTCGTGCAGGGGCGTGTCGACGTAGCGGAAGTGCAGGGGGACCGGGCGCTCGACCGACGTGACCCGCGCCGTCGGCCGCCCCGTCCGGCGGGTGAGGTCGTCGGCGAAGAAGGTGACGTCGCCGAGGGTGGCGGACATGAGCAGGAACTGGGCCTGCGGCAGCTCGACCAGCGGCACCTGCCAGGCCCAGCCGCGGTCCGGGTCGGCGTAGAAGTGGAACTCGTCCATCACCACCGACCCGACGTCGGCGCGCGCCCCGCTGCGCAGCGCGATGTTGGCCAGGATCTCGGCGGTGCAGCAGATCACCGGTGCCGTCTCGTTCACCGCGGCGTCGCCGGTGAGCATCCCGACGCGCTCCGCGCCGAACACCTCCACCAGCGCGAAGAACTTCTCGCTGACCAGCGCCTTGATCGGCGCGGTGTAGAAGGCGCGCCGTCCGGCGGCCAGCGCGACGGCGTGCGCCGCCACCGCGACCAGCGACTTCCCCGAGCCCGTCGGCGTCGACAGGATCACGTTGGCGCCCGTGGCCAGCTCCAGCAGCGCCTCCTCCTGCGCGGGGTAGAGCGACAGCCCCTGCTCCTCGAACGCCCAGTCGGCGAAGACCTCCACCAGCGCGTCCGGGTCGGGCGCGGGGGGGAGGCGGTCGGTGAGGGGCATCGGAGCTCGTTTCCACGTGGTGGTCTCGGGGCGCGCCGTCCGCGTCGACCGGCGATGCGGGAGGAGCTCGTCGGACCGATCGTCCCCCGCGGGCCGCTGACCGGCGCGGGCGGGCGTCCGTTCGCAGCGACCGGGTCCGGCGGCGGCCGCCGGGTCGATACGGTGGGGGGGTGGGTGCGCGGACGGACGCCGCCGGCGCGGCGCCGATGCCGGACCTCGTGCCGCCGATGCAGCCCGTGCCCGGCCCGCTGCCCGGCGACGGCGACTGGGCGGTGGAGTTCGCGTGGGAGGGCCTGCGCGCGGTCGCGCACGTCCGCCCGGACGGGCTGCGGCTGCGCACCGCGAACGGGCGGGAGGTCACCGCGTCGTTCCCCGAGCTGGTGGAGCCCCTGACCCGCCACGCGCCGCCCCGCGGGATGGTGCTCGACGGCACGGTCGTCGCGGTGGGGGAGGGGGGCCTGCCGCGGCGGCGGCAGCTGCAGCGGCGCACCGCGCCCGCGCGGCCCTCGGCGGCGCTGCTGCGCCGCACGCCGGTCGGCTTCGTCGTCGGGGACCTGCTGTGGCTCGACGGGCGCGACGCCGCCGCCCTGCCCTACCGGCGCCGCCGGGACCTGCTCGAGGGGCTGGGGCTCGCCCGCCCGCCGGTGGTGGTCTCGCCGGTGTTCCCGATCGCCGAGGCGGAGGCGGTCATGCGCACCGCCGAGGAGTACGGCGCCGAGGCCCTGCACGCCCGCCACCTCGACGCGCCCTACCGCCCGGGCCGCCGGTCGCGGGCCTGGCTGCGGGTGCCCCTGCGCCGCTCCGGGCTGGTCGCCGTGGGCGGGTGGAACCCCGCGGACCCGCGGCGCCCCGACACCGTCGGCGCGCTGCTGCTCGGCGTCCCCGACCCGGCCGGACCGGACCGCGCCGGACCGGGGGACACCGACCCGGGCCGGGCGGGGCTGCGCTACGTCGGCCGGGTCGGGGTCGCCGCCGACGAGCAGCGCGAGGTGGCCGCCCTGCTGGCCCGCCACCGGTGCGCGGACTCGCCGTTCGGCCCCCCGTCGTCCCCCGGCGCCCCGCCCGCCGCCGTCGCCGACGGCGCCCGGTGGGCGGCGCCCGGCCTGGCCGGGTGGGTGGAGTTCGCGGACTGGACCGCGGACGGTCGGCTGCGGCTGCCGGCGTGGCGCGGCCTGGTCCGCACCGACGACGCGGACGCGGCGGGCCCGGCGGCGCCCGACGTCCGGTGGCTGCGCCCCCCGGGGCCGCCGGTCCCCGCACCGGCCGGGCCGGCGGTACCCGCGCAGGGGCTGCCCCCCGCCGCGGCGCCCGCCGCCGGGGACGTGGTCGCGGCGGCGGTGTCGGCGGCGCCGGCGGGGCCGGCGGAGGTGGGGACGGAGACGGGACCGCTGCCCACGGCCCCGACGGAGGCCCGCCGGCTGGAGCAGCACTTCGTCTACAACGCGCTGAACACGATCGCCGCGCTGATGCGCACGGACCCGGCGCGGGCGCGGGAGCTGCTGCTGGGCTTCGCGGACCTCACCCGCGCGGCGGACCGGCCCGAGGGCGGACCCGGCACGCTCGGCGACGAGCTGGCGGCGGTGCGCGCCTACCTGCAGCTCGAGCAGGCCCGGTTCGGACCGCGGCTGCGGGTGGAGATCCGGGTCGACGAGGCCCTGCACGGGCTGCCGATGGCGCCCCGCCGGGTGCTCGACGCCGTCCGCGCGGTGGTGCAGCAGCGCATCGAGCCGCGCCCCGGCGGCGGCACGGTCACGGTGACCGCCGAGCGCGCCGGGCCCGGCTGCCTCGTGCGCGTGGTCGACCGCGACGACGCCGGCCGCGGCGGCGCTCCCACCGTCGTCACCCCGTGAGGTCGGCGTCGGCGGTCCGACACCCGCCGGCCACCGCGCATCGGTAAGTTGCGCCTCATGCTCGGTCTCCCCGACGCCACCCGCGCGTGCCTGTTCGACCTCGACGGCGTCCTCACCGACACCGCCAGCGTCCACGCCGCGGCCTGGAAGCAGATGTTCGACGACTACCTGCGCGCCCGCGCCGACC
>DASVUG010000054.1:0-4476 GCA_036387155.1 Pseudonocardia sp.
GACGACGCGGAGTACCGCGACAAGGAGGCCGAGCAGCGCGCGCTCAACCCGATCCCGCGCCGGGCGCAGACGCTGTTCCTGGAGATCGCGGGTGAACGACCCGTCGGAGTTCGCCACGGACGTGCACGTGCGCGGGGTCGAGGTGGACGGCCACCGAATCCTGCGCGCGGAGAGCGCCGCGGTGCCCAACGCGCTGGCCGCGATCCTCCTGCAGCTGCGGGACCGGACCGGGTTGCGCCCCCACCTGTACTTCCAGTGGTCGGAGGGCAACCCGCTGACCCACCTCACCCGCTACGTGCTGTTCGGCCAGGGCGAGACGGCACCGGTGACCCGCGAGGTGCTGCGCGAAGCCGAACCGGACGTCACCCGGCGCCCCGTGGTGCACGTCGGCGGATAGCCGCCCCACTGACCCGGTCACCATCGACGCGTCGGCCGCGACCGGCATGACCCGGGCGGCGGAGGGTACGTCCCGCGCTCACAACCGCTAATGAAGGAGCAACGACATGGCAACGGGTGAGACCGGCTTCGGCGACGTACCGTACGACCTCGTCTCGGTGCAGTACCACGCGCTCAAGGCCGGGCACGACTACGGCCAGTTCGTTCGCGACGCCCGCAACGGCGGCTACGAGGACATCGCGTCGTTCTTCGAGCAGGTCATGGAGCAGAACTCGAAGATCGCGGCGCAGTGCCACGAGTTCCTGGGCAAGCTGCAGGGCCAGGAGGACATGGGCAAGAGCTGACCGCCTGCGGTCGGCCTGACCGGACAGGCGGCCCCGGGCGTCCACCTCTCGGACGCCCGGGGCCGATCCGCTTGTGGGCCGGGCGGGTCGGTGCGACGGTTCCGCCATGACCGTCACCGACCCGACCTTCTACCGCACCGCCGCCGAGGCGATCGCCGCGCCGCGCGAGAAGCTGGCCTACGTCGTCGCCTTCGACCGGTCCGGTGAGCGGCCGGACGCGCTCACGGTCGTCGACGTGGACGAGGAGTCGACCACCTACGGCGAGATCGTCGGCTGGGCGGACCTGCCCACCCGCGGCGACGAGCTGCACCACTTCGGCTGGAACGCCTGCAGCAGCGCTCTCAAGCACGAGGGCCACGACATGGACGGCCTGGAGCGGCGCTACCTGCTGCTGCCCGGCCTGCGCAGCAGCAACGTCCACATCTACGACACGCAGCCGGACCCGCGCAGCCCGCACCTGGTGCGGACCATCGACGCGAAGGAGCTGGCCGACGGCGCCGGCTACTCCCGCCCGCACACCCTGCACTGCGGCCCCGACGGGATCTTCCTGTCCTGCCTCGGCGGCGCGGACGGGGAGGAGGGCCCGGGCGGCATCGCGCTGCTCGACCACGCGACCTTCGACGTGCTGCGCGCGTGGGAGACCGACCGCGGCCCCCAGTACCTGGCCTACGACGCCTGGTGGCACCTGAACCAGAACGTGGCGGTGACCAGCGAGTGGGGCACGCCGTCGATGATCGAGGACGGCATCGTCCCCGAGCTGCTGCTCGGCCAGAAGTACGGCCACGCCCTGCACTTCTGGGACCTCGCGGAGGGCCGGCACCTGCAGACGGTGGACCTGGGCGCCCAGCACCAGATGGTGCTGGAGCTGCGACCCAGCCACGACCCGGAGGCCACGTGGGGCTTCGTCGGCGTCGTGATCTCCACCGAGGACCTGTCGGCGTCGGTGTGGCGCTGGCACCGCGACGGCGACACCTGGGCCGCGGACAAGGTGATCACGATCCCGGCCGAGCCGGCGCCGGAGGACCTGCTCCCGCCGGCGCTCAAGCCCTTCGGGGCGGTGCCGCCGCTGGTCACCGACATCAACCTGTCCGTCGACGACAAGATGCTCTACGTGTCCTGCTACGGCACGGGCGAGCTCAAGCAGTACGACGTGAGCGACCCGGCGCACCCGAAGCAGGTCGGGTCGGTGCGCCTGGGCGGGATCGCGGGCCGGGAGTCGCACCCCGGCTCGCCGGCGGAGCGGCTGGCGGGCGGGCCCCAGATGGTGGAGGTCAGCCGGGACGGCCGCCGCGTCTACGTCACGAACTCGCTGTACGGGGCGTGGGACGACCAGTTCTACCCGAACGGCGTCGGCGCCTGGATGGCGAAGATCGACGCCGACCCGGCCGGCGGCATCGAGGTCGACCCGCGGTTCTTCCCGCACGACAGCGCGTTCCGCGGGCTGCGCGTGCACCAGGTGCGGCTGCAGGGCGGCGACGCGTCGTCGGACTCGTACTGCTACCGCTGACGGCCCGGATCCCCCCGCCGGCCGGACCACCCGGACGGGGTGGTGCCGGCTCGTTGGACGGGGCATGACCCCTGTCGACGCCTTCGCTCCGCCGACGCCCGAGGTCGCCCGGCCGCTCGCGGGGCGCGCCGAGGTGGCACGGGAGCAGATCGACGACCTGGTGCGCCTGTTCGCCCGGCGGAACGCGGCGGACGCGACGCCCCCGACGGCCTGCGGCGCCGCTGCGCCGCCCTGGTCACCCGAGACGCGGCGCAGGCTCCTGGAGTCGCTGCGCGCGTCGAGGACGACACCCCGCTCCCGCTGACGCGCTCACTCCCCCGCCAGCAGCGCGGCGGGCGGGGTGTCCACGGCGCGGGCCGCGGGGACGGCGGTGGCCGCCACGGCGCCGGCGAGCAGGAGCGCGGCGACGCCGAGCAGCGGGACGGCGGGGACGGCGACGTCCCCGGCCACGCCCGTCGAGGCGGCGACCTCCCACCACACGACCCGGCCGACGCCCAGGCCCAGCGGGACCCCGACGACCAGCGCGGGCAGCACCGTCGCGGCCGCCGCCACCGCCAGGGTCGCCCGGACCTGGCGCGGCGTGGCGCCGAGGACGGCGAGCACCGCGAGGTCGCGGGCGTGCCGGCGGCCGGCCACGGCCAGCACGTGCACCACCGCCGCGCCGCCGACCGCGGCCAGCACCACGGCCAGCAGCTCGGGCAGCAGCACCAGGTCGGCGAGGTTGCGCACCTCCGCCGGCGTGGCGCTGCGGTGGACCTCCAGCCGCGACGACAGCTCCCGGTACAGGAACTCCGCCCGCCCGGGCGCCGCGGCGACGTGGGCGTCGACCACCGGCGCGACGCCGGCGGCGAGGGCGGTGAGCTGCTCGGGGACGACGACGCCGCCCTCGCCGAGCGCGGTGTCGCCCTGGCTGCCCGCCGAGCCGCGGTACACCACGACCCCGGTGACGGTCAGCGGCCGCGGCGGGCCGCCGACCGGGCGCGCCGTCACCGTGTCGCCGACGCCGACGCCGAGCCGGTGCGCCGTCCGCGGGCCGAGCGCGATCTCGCCGGGCGCCGCGGCGGGGCGGCCGGCGACGGTCCCGCCGGGCAGCGCCCCCTTGCGGTGCTCGACGGCCAGCAGCGGCACGGGGCCCGCGCCGGTGCCCCCCGCCGCGCCGCCCGGGGGCTCGACGCCGAGGGCGACGGGCGCGCTCGTCACGCGGTCCAGCGCGGCGACCCGGTCGTCGCGGACCAGCTCGGCGACGTCGGCCTCCCGGGCGTCGAGGACGGTGAGGTCGGAGGTCAGCCCGTAGCGGGCGGGGGTGTCGACCAGCCGGCGCAGGCTCGCCGAGAACGTCATGGCGGCGACGAGCCCGACGACGGCGACCGCGAGCCCCACGACGGTCGCGGCCGTGCGCACCCCGCCCGCCGACCGGGGGCCGCGCCAGGCCAGCCCGACGCCGAGCAGCATCGCGGGGCCCAGCGGCGGGCCGAACCGCCACGGGGCCGTCGGCAGCGGCGTCACCGGGCGACGCCGGGCGGCGGCCACCGCGGCGGCCCAGGCCGTCAGGGTGACGAAGAGCAGCGCGAGCAGCGCGCCGCCGCCGAGCGCGACCGCCCAGGGCGCCCGGAACCCCGGCGCCGGCTCGAAGCGGGCCTGGCTCCCCAGCGGCTCGATCAACCCGGCGGCCAGCGCGACACCGGCCCCCACCACCCCCGCGACGGCCGCGCCCAGCGACCCGGCGAGCACCCGGGCGAGCGCGCGCTCGACGAGGGTGAGCCCGAGGGAGCGCTCGACGAGCTGGGCGTCGCGGCGGGCGCCGTGGTGGCGCAGCAGGCCCTGGGCCACCACGAGCAGCCCGCCCAGGCCCACCGCGACCGCGAAGACCGCCAGCGCGACGACGAGGACGAGCTGCGCAGCGCGCACCGTCGGGTCCACCGCGGCGGTCGGGAAGCTCGGCTCGGGCCGCAGCGACCCGTCCAGCGGCGAGCGGTTCGGGTCCGCCGCCACCGCGGCGGCGAGCGCGCGGGCGAACGCGTCGCGGGTGGCCGGGTCCGCACCGCCCGGGCCGCTCGGAGCGGCGCCGCCCCGCCCGTCGGGGCCCAGCCGCACGAACACCGCCCGCGCGGAGGCGTCGGCGGCGTGCTCGCGGGCGAAGGCGGGCGTGGTGAGCAGGCCGGCGACCGGGCCCGTCCAGGCGGTTGCCCGGCCGACCCCGACCACGCGGACCCGCACGAAGGCGCCGTC
>DASVUG010000055.1:0-4506 GCA_036387155.1 Pseudonocardia sp.
CGGGCGTCGGCCCGCCCCCGCCGGAGACGATGCGGTGGTTCTCGAACTGATGGTGTCAGGGTGTCAGGACTGCTGGTAGCTGCCCGTCGACCCCTCGACCGGCGTGAAGTTGTCCCCCTGGACCGTGTAGACGGTGAGCACCTTGTTCGTGGTGTCGCCGTACTGGTCGAACGCGACCGGGCCACCGGCCCCCTGCAGGTTCGTCGCCTGCACGTTCTGGACCACCGTCTTGCGCGCGTCCTCGTTCCACGCGCCGGCCTGCACGGTCTTCGCCAGCGCGTCGATGATCACGTTCGCCGAGTCGTAGGTGAACGCCCCGTACGCGCCGTAGGCGTCGGGGTAGTTCGCCGCCGCGTAGTCGGCGAGGAACTGCTTGGCGCTCGGCAGCGACTCGGCGGGCGCGCCGACGTTGGTGCACAGGTCACCCGCGCGGCCGCCGAGACCGACGAACTGCTTGTCGTACAGGCCGTCGCCGCCCATCAGCGGGATGTTCAGGCCGGCCCCGGCCAGCTGCGCCGACAGCGGCCCGGCGACCGGGAACTCGCCGCCGTAGTAGACCGCGTCCGGGTTCGACGGGCGGATCTTGGCGATGACACCGGAGAAGTCGGTGTCCTTCTCGCCGACCTTCTCGCGCGCGACGACGTTCGCGCCGAGCTTCTTCGCCTCGCCGGAGAAGGTCTCGGCCAGGCCGGCACCGTAGGTCTTGCCGTCGTCGATCACGGCGATGTTCTTCTTGCCGGCCTTCTGCACCAGGTACTGCGCCGCGAACGGCCCCTGGATCAGGTCCGTGGTGGCCACCCGGAAGTAGTTCGGGTACTTGCGCGACGGCGAGCTCGGGTTGTCCCCCAGCGTCAGCGTCGGGTTCGTGTTCGCCGGCGAGATCTGCACGATGCTGCGGTCGGCCAGGATCGGCTGCACCGTCTGCGACGTCGACGAGTTCAGCGTGCCGATGACGCCGACCACGTTCGGGTCGGACGCCAGCTTGGTGGCCGCCTGCCCGGCGACCTGCGGCGTGGCCTGGTCGTCCTCGGCCTGGAAGACCAGCTTGTAGCCGGGGACGGTGCACTTGGTGTTGGCCTGGTTCACCGCGAGGTCGGCGGAGTGGCTCATGCCCAGCCCCAGCGCGGACAGCCCGCCGGAGAGCGGGGCGACCATACCGATCACGAGCGTGCCCTTGCTGGTGTCGCAGGAGGCGTTGCCGCCGGCGGCGCCGCCGCTGCCGCCACCCTCCTGCCTGTTGGTCCCGCACGCCGTGAGCCCGAGAGCCCCCACGAGGAGCGCGGCGGTGACGATCGTCCGCCTCCGAGTCATCTGCCAGACGTCCTTCCGTCGCGAACCGCACGGCCGGTGTTCACCACCGCCCCGGTCACTCTCGCTTGTCGAGAGCGTGGCGGACGTTAGGCGACGGTCCGATACGGGTGCGACACCACCCCGGGCTCTTTACCGGACCGCAATGCGAAATGACCCGCCGTGATCGAACGAACGCGGTCGGCCGCTCATCGGTAGCGGTGCGTGACGAGGGCCGTCCGCTCCGCGTGCCGCGCCGCGCTACGACCGCGGCGTCGCCAGACCGTCGACGACGGCCTCCGCGACGGCCTTCATCGTCGTCCGCCGGTCCATCGCCGTGCGCTGGATCCACCGGAACGCCTCGGGCTCGGTCATCTGCTGGCGGGTCATCAGCAGGCCCTTGGCCCGGTCGACGACCTTGCGCGTCTCCAGCCGGTCGGTCAGCGTCGCGACCTCGTCCTCCAGCGCCCGCTTCTCGGCGAACCGCGACACCGCCAGCTCGATGGCGGGCACCAGCTCGTGCCGCGCGAACGGCTTGACCAGGTAGGCCATCGCGCCGGCGTCGCGCGCCTGCTCGATGAGGTCGCGCTGGGAGAAGGCGGTGAGCATCACGACGGGCGCGATGCGCTCGTCGACGATCGTCGACGCCGCGGCGATCCCGTCGACCTTGGGCATCTTGATGTCCATGATCACCAGGTCGGGCCGCAGCCGGCGGGCCAGCTCGACGGCCTGCTCCCCGTCGCCCGCCTGCCCCGCGACCGTGTAGCCCTCCTCGGCGAGCATCTCGGCCAGGTCGAGCCGGATCAGCGCCTCGTCCTCGACCACCAGGACGTTGAGCCCCGCCGCCGGGCCCGGCGCGTCGGCCGCGCTCGCCGCAACCGCCGTGTCGGCCGTGCTCGCCGTGCCGCTGCCCTCGGGAACCTGCTGGGTCACCGGGCAACCTCCTTCTCACCAGGGTCGAACCGGAAGGATCAGGCTACCGGGCTATGCTCCAGGCACTGCTCGACGCGGTGATCACTCGGCCGGTGGAGCAAGCCCCTGTACTCCAACCGGCAGAGAGAGCGCTCTCAAACAGCGTCAAGTGTGGGTTCGAATCCCACCGGGGGCACGTCGCGCCGTCGGACCCCGTGGTCGCCGGCGCGGCGCGACGTCGGGACACGACGCGGTCGACGTGGCACCGTGGCGGGCATGCTCGAGGCACACGACCGGGACCGCGACGCGGCGGGGCGGCCGCGGAACGCGCGGCCGCGGGACGCGGCGGGCCGCCCGCTCGCGCGCGGTGCGGCGGGCGTCGAGCGGGTTCCCGACGACCTGGTGCTGCCCCCGGAGGAGACGGTCGTCGAGGCGCAGCGCCTGCTGGACGCCGGGCGCCCGTTCCACGCCCACGAGGTGCTGGAGGCCGCGTGGAAGGCCGCGGCGCCGCAGGAGCGCGCGCTGTGGCGGGGGCTCGCGCAGGTCGCGGTGGGGCTCACCCACCTGCAGCGCGGCAACGCCCGCGGGGGTGTGGCGCTGCTGCGGCGGGGCGCCGACGGCGTCGCGGCGCGGCCGGCGGAGGACGGCGGGCCGCCGGCGGGCCTGGACCTCGACGGCCTGGTGCGCCACGCGCGGTCGCTGGCCGACCGCGTCGAGCGCGGCGGCGCGGCCGCGGTCACCCCGGCCGACCTGCGCCCCCACCTCCGCCGGGCGGCGGGCAAGCCTCCCGACGGGCCCGGTCACCGGTAGCGGTAGAGCTCCGGCCGCAGGTGGTGGCGGTAGTCCACGTCGGGGTCCGGGGTGGTCCGCAGCGGCACCCGCACCACGGCCGTGGCGGGCTCGGCGCCCAGCTCGGCGACGACGGAGCCGTCGGCGGCGACCACCCGGGACTCCCCGACGAAGCGGTACCCGCCCTCGTCCCCGACGCGGTTGACGTACACCAGGGGCGTTCGGGTGTCGAGCGCGCGGGCGCGGGCGGCGACGCGGTGCTCGCCGTCGGCCGGGCTCATGGCCGCGCTGCAGACGAGCAGGTCCGGCGCCTCGCTCGCGAGGGTCCGGGCGACCTCGGGGAACTCCAGGTCGAAGCACACCAGCGGGCCCACCCGGGCCCCGGCGAGGACGACGCAGCCGAGGCGGTCCCCCGCGGCGAACGCGTCGCGCTCCGCCCCGAAAAGGTGCGTCTTGCGGTAGACCCCCGCGGTGGCTCCGGCCTCGTCGAGGCAGAGCAGCGCGTCGTACGGACGGTCCGCGCCGGACTCGGCGAACCCGATCACGACCGCCGTGCGCCGGTCCGCGCACGCCCGGCGCAGCGCGGCGAAGCACGGGTCGTCGGGGGCGACGGCCAGCCGGGAGGCGGCGTCGAGGGCGTAGCCCGGCACCGCCAGCTCCGGGAACACGGCCAGGTCGGCCGGGGGGCCGTCCCGGACGAGGCGGACGGCGGCGTCCAGGTTGCGCCCGGGGTCGCCCGGGACGGGGAGGACCTGGGCGAGCAGCACCGACAGCGACCGCACGGGTCCCAGCCCACCACCGCGGGGCGGCGGGGGCCAGCCGGGCGCCGGCGCGGCTACCGGGGCATCCGGCGCCACACCGCGCGCGGCGCGTGGCGCAGCACCGCGAAGAGCGGGCGCAGGACGGGCGGCACCCAGACCTCGTCCCGGTCGCCGTGCAGCGCCCGCACCGTCGCGTCGGCGACGGCGTCGGGCGTGCGGGAGAACGGTGCCGGGGCCATGCCGTCGGTCATCCGGCCGACCACGAACCCGGGCCGGACCAGCAGCAGCCGCACACCGCTGCCGCGCAGGGCGTCGGCCAGCCCGGAGGCGAACCCGTCCAGCCCGGCCTTCGCCGAGCCGTAGACGTAGTTCGCTCGCCGCACCCGCACGCCGGCGACGGAGGAGAAGACGACGATCGTCCCGCTCCCCTGCGCCCGCAGGAGCCGAGCGAGGTGGGTGAGCGCGGCGACGTGCGCCACGTAGTCGGTGTGGACCACCGCGACCGCGTGGTCGGCGTCGCGCTCGGCCCGGGCCTGGTCGCCGAGCACCCCGAAGGCGACGACGACCGTGTCCAGCGGCCCGAACCGCGCCGCGACGTCGTCGAGGACGGCGCGTTGGCCCGCGACGTCGTCGGCGTCGAACTCGACGCGGTGCACCTCCGTGGCGCCGGCGTTGCGCAGCCGCCGCTCGGGCTCGTCGAGGTCGTCGGCGCGGCGCGCGGCCAGCACCACCCGCCGGCCGCTCGCGATCCGGCGCG
>DASVUG010000056.1:0-6294 GCA_036387155.1 Pseudonocardia sp.
CCGACACCCAGATGTCGCGTCCCCCCGTGCTCGGTGCCGGCACGTCCGGGCACACGGGCCGGTCGGCCCGGACCGGCCCGGCCGCGGCGTTCCGGGCGGACGAACCCGTGCCGTCGGCCGCGTCGTCGGCGGGGGTCCCGACGCCCAGGAGGGCCACGGCGTTGACCACGGCGAGCACCGCGACCGTGGCGGCCGCCGTCGCCCAGGCCAGCCGGCGCGGGTGCCGGCGCCGCGCCGGGTGGCCGCTCGCGGCGATGTGGCGGACCAGCGCCTCCCGTCCCCGGGCGAGCGCCTCCGGGTCTCCGGGCGCCCCCGGCACGCGGAACGAGCGCAGGAGGTCCTTCTCGTCGCTCACCGGCGCCTCCCCGGCCGTACGGGGCCTGCGGGGTCCTCGGGGCCGCTGCCGGCCTGCCGCAGCAGCGGCCGCAGCCGGGCGCGGGCGCGGAACAGGCGGGTGCGGGCCGTCACCGGCGAGATGCCCAGCGCGGTGGCGATGGCGTCGTGCGACAGGTCCTCCCACGCGTGCAGCAGGAGCACGTCGCGCTCGCCGGGCGACAGCGACGCCAGCGCCGCGGCGATGCCCCGCAGGCTGCTGGTCGCGTCCACCCGGCTCACGATCGCATCGAGGTCGCCCGCCGGTCCGCCCGCCCGCTCGGCGGCGTCCGCCCGGGCCATCGCGCGGTAGGCCCGGACCTCGGTGCGCCGGTGCCGGCGGATCAGGTTGGTGACGATCCCGTACAGCCACGGCCGGGCGTCGGGACGCTCGACGTCGTAGGACCTCCGGCGGTCGAACGCCAGGTAGAAGGTCTGCGCGCACAGCTCGTCGGCGAGGTCGGCCCCCAACCGCCGCGCGACGTGGTCGTGGATCGCCCCGGCGTGGCGGTCGTACAGCGTCGCGAAGGCCTCGGGGTCGTCCAGGCTCCGGACGATGACGGCCGCGTCGGTGGGCTCGACCGGCGGGTGCGCCCCGGGCTCGTCGGGCCGCCGCTGCCGCGGCAGGTGCCGGACGGGCTCGGGCGCCCCGGCCGTCAGCTCCGGGACGGCGAGGTGCGGTTCGTGGACGGACTCCACGTCCGCCCCCCTTCGGCTCGACCGCGGTGCGGTGCTCGGACGCGGCGCGACCCCGGCGGGGGCCGAGGTCCCCGCCGGGGTGAGTGCCGCGCCGTCAGGAGGTGACCGGCGCACGTCCTGCCCTCCGACCCGTCACGTCACCCTGTTGTTCTCCTGGACGACGCCGGTCGACCGGATGACCGACAGCGCGGCGACGCCGGGGCTCGGCCGCATGACGTTCCCGGCGGCGCGCCCGTCGACCGCGCGGTTGAACACGATCTCGGCCTTGAAGGGGAGGTTCGTGCTGTTGCCGCGCGTCCTGTTGCCCACGACCCGGCAGCCGCCGCTGCGGAAGATGTTGACCGCGAAGCCGCCGTTGCCCTCGATGACGTTGTCGACGATCTGCACCGTGCCGCGGAAACCGCTGTCCGTCAGCCGGTCCATGATGATCCCGTGCCCCTCGGCCAACACGCCGAGCTCCGGGGCGGCGACCTCCTGGCGGTTCCCCGTGATGCGGCAGCGCCGGACGACCAGCTCGCCCCCGCCGACGGGGAGGAGGTGGCTGACGGCGCTGGTGCCGAACGGCGAGAACCGGGCGGAGCCCGTGACGGTGCAGTCCTCGATGGTGATGTCGCCGCCGGCCCGCATGCTGGCGATGCCCGAGCCCGGGCAGTCGCGCGCGGCCACCCCGCTCAGCACGATGTCGGTCGGGTGCAGGTCCGGCCGGCCGGGCGGCGGGCTCACGAACACGCAGTTCATGCTCGTCCTCGGGCTGTTCCTGCTGTTCTGCTGCGCCAGGGCCTCCCGGAGCGTGATCTCCCGGGCCCTGCCGACCACGGTGACGTCCCGCCAGCGGACGTGGTTCGCCTCGATCTTGACGCCGTTGAACACCCTGTCGCTCGGAGCGATGACGACCTCGCCCCGCCCGGCGTAGGTGATCGGCTTCTCCGGCGTGCCGCTCCTGCGGACGGTCACGGACTGGCCGTCGTACCTCCCGGCGAGGATGACGACCGTGTCGCCGGGGACGGTCAGGTCGGCCGCGTGCTGCAGCGTCGCGAACGGCGCGTTCTCCGCGCCCGACGCGCCGTCGTTCCCCGTGGTGGCCACGAAGAGGGTCCGGCCGCCGGTACCGGGCTTCGCGGCGGTGTCGCCGTCGGTGCCGGGCTTCGTCGTGCGGCCGGAGGTACCGGGGTCCGGGGCCGTGCGGCCGTCGGTGTCGGGCTTCGCCGTCGCGGAGCGCCCCGGCCGTCCCGCGTCGCGAGCCGCGGACGCGGACCCGGACGCGGCCGCGGACGGTTCCGCGGGCGCCGCGCTGCCCGGGACGCGGGTCGCGGACGGTTCCGCGCGCGCCGCGCTGCCCGCGACGCGGGTCGCGGACGGTTCCGCCGGTGCCGCCGTGCCCGGGGCGCGGGTGGCGGAGGGTTCCGCGCTGGGTTCCGGTGCCGCGCTCCTCGGGACGGGGGTCGCGGACGGCGCCGCGCTGGGCTCCGGGTCGGAGGGCGGGTCGGGGCGCTGCGGCCGCACGCCGTCGGGGTCGTAGGCCGGGGGCTCCGCGAGCGTGGTGCTGCCGGCGATGGTCGTAGGAGGTGCGGCGCTCGACTCCGGTCGAGCGGCGCCGTCGGTGGCGGACGCGGACGGCGCGGCGCTCGGCTCCGGTGCAGCGGTGCCGTCGACGGCGGGTGCGGACGGCGCGACGCTCGGCGCGGCCGTCGAGCCCGGGCCGTCGCCCGTGGCGACGGGGGTCGACGGCACCGAGGGCTCGCCGGACGACGTGGTGGCGCTGTTCGCCGACGGTCTGAGGGCGTACTTCGCGGGCTGGTCGCAGCCGGCGGTGGCGACGGTGACGAGCAGGAACGCCGCGAGGACGGTCGGGGGCCGCCACGTCGAGCGCCTTCCGCGCGGTCGCGCAGAAGCGGGGAGGAACACGGGAACTCCAGTTCGGGATCGCGGGGAGCGGGTCGTGCTGCCGCGGGGAGCGCGGTCGACCTCTGCGCACCGCTGTGGGCGGGCACACCCTTTGTTGTCCGCGCGCTCCGCCGCCGTTCCCGAGGTCCCCACGGCCGCGTCGAGCGCTGCGGCGACCGGTCGTCGACGAGCGGCGGGAGGACGCGACGCCGACCGCGAACCCGCGGAGCGCCCGCTACCGGCGGACGGGGAGGAGCCGCCGTGCGGGATCAGAGGCGCCGGCGGAGCCAGGCGACGTGCAGCGCCATCAGCCCGCCGAACGCGACGCCGGCGACCAGCCCGGTCACGGCCGCGGCGGTCGCGGTCGACGGCGGCTCGCCGGTGAACCCGATCAGGCGGAGCAGGGCGAGCAACGCCCCGAAGCCCCCGCCGGCCAGCAGCACGTGCCATCCGGACCGCATCACGGGGCCGTCGACCCGCAGTATGTTGGCCCCACCGGCCGCGACCGCTGAAGGGGACCGCCATGTCGAGGATCGTGCTGCGCGTGGCGCAGGTCGTCGGGGTGCTCGTGCTGGCGGGGATCGCCGTGGGCGTCGTCGTCGGGTTCGTGCAGTGGCTGCTCGGCGTCGCGCTGGTCGTGGCGATCCCCGTCGGCGCGTTCTGGCTCTACCGGCAGGTGGCGGCGCGCCGGCGCGAGCCGGTGGCCGGTCCGGGGGGCGACCGGCGCAGCGAGCTGGAGGGCCGGGCCGTGCTCGGCCCCGCAGGCCGGTGCGGCTGGTGCGGGTCGCCGACGCTGCACAGGGACGCGTACGGCTTCCCGGTCACCCCGCTGGTGCACCACCGCGCCGAGATCGACGCGATGCTCTGACGCTGCCCCCGGCCACCCGAGCCCGGGCGGTCAGTGCCGCGCGATCACCCGGTCGCGCAGCACCCCCGTCTCCAGCTCCATCTCGCGCACGCGGTGCTTGACCAGGTCGCCGATGCTGATGATGCCGACGAGCCTGCCGTGGTCCACCACCGGCAGGTGGCGGTAGCGGAAGCGCGTCATCAGGGCCATGGCGCGGGCGACGGTCTCCTGCGGACCGCAGGTGTGCACGTCGCGGGTCATGATCGACTCCACGGGTCGCTCGAGCGCGGCGGCGCCGTCCTCGGCGAGGCTCCGGACGACGTCGCGCTCGGAGACGATGCCGCGGAGGCGCTTGTCCGCGTCGCAGACGACCAGCGCGCCGACCTGGGCGTCGGCCAGCCTGCGCACCACGTCGGCGACGGTGCACCACGGCAGCGCCGTGTGCACCTCGACGCCCTTCTCCCCGAGGATGTCCGCGATGCGCATGGTGCCCCCCGATCGGCCCGCGCCGGCGCTGCTCGGCCGGCTCCCACCAGCGTCCTCCGCGCCGCGGCGGCGAGCAACGTGCCGCGGAGGGCTGTGGACAACCGCGCCGCCGGACCGGTGATCGTCACAGAGCGGCGGCGGCCATCGGGGCGGGCGGGGCGGAGGATATCCTGGTCGCGATGAGCGCGCCCGACGATGCCACGAGCCGGATCGGCAACCGGTACCGGCTCGAACAACGCATCGGGGCCGGTGCGATGGGGGCCGTGTGGCGCGGCACCGACGAGCTGCTCAACCGGACGGTCGCCGTCAAGGAGCTGCTCGCCGCCGCCGAGCCGCCCACGGCGGAAGGCGGTGAGCAGCTGGAGGAGTCGCGCCAGCGGCTGATGCGCGAGGGGCGCATCGGCGCCCGCCTGCAGCACCCGCACGTGATCAGCATGTTCGACGTGGTCGTGCACGACGACCGCCCGTGGCTGGTCATGGAGTACCTGCCGAGCAAGTCGCTGGCGGCGATGCTGAACGAGGAGGGGCCGCTCGCGCCGCGGGAGGTCGCCGAGATCGGCCGGCAGGTCGCCGACGGGCTGGCCGCCGCGCACGACGCCGGCGTGGTGCACCGCGACGTGAAGCCGGGCAACGTCCTGATCGGGGAGGACGGCCGCGTCAAGCTGACGGACTTCGGCGTCTCCCGGGCCGTGGACGACGTGCAGCTCACCCGCACCGGGCTGATCGCCGGCACCCCGGCCTTCCTGTCGCCGGAGGTGGCGCGGGGCCAGGTCCCGACGGCCGCGTCGGACGTGTTCGCCCTCGGCGCCACGCTCTACGCCGCGGTCGAGGGCCGCCCGCCCTTCGGGCTGGACGACAACGCCTACGCGCTGCTGCACAAGGTCGCCACGAGCCGCCCGGAGCCGCTGCAGCGGGCCGGCGCCCTGACGTCGCTGATCACCCGGCTCCTGGCGGACGACCCGGCCGAGCGCCCGACGGCCGCGCAGGCCCGCGACGAGCTGGCCGTCGTGGCGGACGCCCGGGGCGGCGGCACGCCGGCGAACGGCACGGCCGTCCTGGAGCCCCACGCCCTGGCCGCCGAGGCCGCGGCGCCGGCGCCGGCCCGCACCGCGGTGGCCGACCGGGACGGGCGCTCCACGGGCGGCCCGCAGCAGCCCGCGGACACCGAGTCCGACCTCCCCCCGGCGGCGCCGGTGCGCCGGCCCCCGGACCAGCCGGTCGGGGCCTCGGCGGGAGCCGGCGGCGGGCGTTCCCGGCGGATCCTGCTGGCCCTGCTCGCCGCGGTCGCCGTCGTCCTGGTCGGCGTCCTCACCGCGTTCCTCACCGGCCGCGGCGCGCCCTCGACGCCCGCGGCCCCCGCGGCCTCGTCCTCGTCGGCCGCGCCGGCCGCGCTCCCGGCGGCCACGCCGTCGGTCGCCCCGTCGACGCCCGCCCCGACGACGGCCGCGACGACGACCACCGCCCCGTCCACCACGACGGCCCCGTCGACCCCGCCGGCCAGCACGCCGCCGCCGGCGGCCACGACGGACCCGGTGGCGTTCGTGCAGCGCTACTACAACCTGCTGCCGAGCAACACCGACGCCGCGTGGGCGCAGCTCGGGCCCACCGCCCAGAGCGAGTCGGGCGGCCGGGCCAACTTCGACCGCTTCTACGGCGGTATGGCGCGGGTGTACGCGGAGAACCTCCGGGTCAACGGCAACACGGTCACGGCGACGATCGTGTTCACCAAGAAGAACGGCGACGTCAGCCGCGACCCCTACCGGTTCGTGATCGGCACGCAGAACGGGCGCCAGGTCATCGAGTCGTTCAACCAGACCTGACGGGGATCGGGTCTTACGCCGTCTGCTCGCCGACCTCCAGCAGGTGCCCGGTGACCCACCGGACGACCTCGTGCACGAACAGCACGCGGTTCGCGGTGGAGTGCACCTCGTGGCCCTCGTCGTCGAACAACAGGAAGCCGGGGGAGGCGCCGCGCGCCCGCAGCGCCGCCACGATCTGCTCCGCCT
>DASVUG010000057.1:0-8097 GCA_036387155.1 Pseudonocardia sp.
CCCTCCCACGCCGACCCACCGATCCCTCACGCCAGCCTTCTCATGCCAGCACCGAACAACGGAACCGGTGCCGCGGCCGCCGACTGACGAGCCCGCACGACTCCCCCGAACGCCGAGCAGTCCAAGCGGCGCCGGCCCGCCCCGTCGACCACCCTCATCACGAAGGAGGAAGACCGACACACCCGTGCCTCGACCCGCCGAGTCCCTGCCCAGGCCGGGGATCGCCCCGGAGCGACGCGTTCGGCGATCAGGTCACCGACGCCCGACCGACCCGCCCCGCAGGCGCCCCGGCGCCGAGGAGCGGAAGCGGCGCGGCAGCACCCGTCACCCCAGCCGAGGACCGACCCACCGCTGGATCGGCCGGATCACCGACCCGTCAGCCGACCGACGCCACCTTGTTCACCGAGGCGTCGTAGACCTGCGCGACCGTCGCCTCCAGGGCCGCGTCGAACTCCTCGTCGCTCTGCTGCTCGGAGAGGCCCTCGAGCAGCGCCCGGGAGAAGCTGGCGATCATGGCCGGCTCCTTGGCGAGCAGGGCGCAGGCCTCGTTCCGGTCGTACCCGCCCGACAGCGCCACGACCTGCAGGACGCGGGGGTCGGCGGCGAGGTCGGCGTAGCGGCCGGGCTGCGAGGGGATCGTCAGCTTGAACATCACCGTCGCGTCGGCCGGGAGGGCGTCGAGGCCCCGGACCAGCGCGTCGTGCAGCAGGTCCTCCGCCTCGGCCTTGCGCGGGCTCTTGATGCTCACCTCGGGCTCGAGGATGGGGACGAACCCGGCCGCGCGGATGCGCTCGCCGTAGGAGAACTGCTGGTCGACGACCGCCGCCACCCCGTCCGGGTCGGCGTCGGCGATCACCGACCGCATCTTGGTGCCGAAGACGCCGTGCTCGCGGGCCCGGGCGAGCAGGTCGTCCAGCGTGTCGATCGGCTTCATCAGCTGCGCGCCGCGCTCCTCGTCGGCCAGCCCCTTGTCGACCTTGAGGATCGGGACCACCCGCTTGGTCTCCCACAGGTAGCGCGCGGTCGGCACGCCGTTGATCTCGCGGTCCATCGTCTGCTCGAACAGGATCGCCGCCAGCACCCGCGAGCCGTCGAACGCCCGGCTGCTGATCACCCGCGTCCGCATCGCGTGCACCAGGTCGTACATCTCGGCCTCGGAGTCGTAGCGGTCCTCCGGGACGCCGTACTCGGCCAGCGCCTTCGGCGTGCTGCCGCCGCTCTGGTCCAGGGCGGCGAAGAAGCCGCGTCCGCCGGCGATCCGCTCCCGCTGCGTCGCATCCATGCGGGCATCCTCGCAGGTCGGCCCGTGCAGCGGCAGGCCCGAAACCCGGGGCGCCCGCCGACGACGACGCCCCCTGTCGCGGGTCGACGGGGTCGCTGCCTCGCTAGGGTGTCGCGCATCGCCCTCCCCGCCCGCGCGCTCCCCGCCGTGCTCGCCGCCCTCCTCGTCGCGGTGCTCGCCGCGTGCGGACGCGCCCCCGCCCCGGTCGCCGCGCCGGCGCCGTCCGCGCCGGCGCCGCCCGCACCGTCGACGCACGCACCGGCCCCGACGGCCGACCCCCGCTGCCCGGACCCGGCGTGGAGCTGCGAGCAGCAGCAGCGCTTCGCCGCCGCCGCGGCGCACGCCCGGCGCGCCGCCGGCCCACAGGGCCACCTCGCCGCCGTCCTCGTCGACCGCACCACCGGCGCGACCTGGCGCACCGGCGACACCGCCCGCCCGGGCTGGACCGCGTCCACGATCAAGCTCGCCATCGCCGCCGACCTGCTCGCCCGCGACCGCGCCGGCACGATCGGGCTCACCGCCGCCGACCGGCGCGACCTGGCCGGCATGCTCAACTCCTCCGACGAGGCCGCGTCCGACCGGCTGTGGAAGGCCTACGGCGGCGCGGACATGCTCGACCGCTTCCGCACCCGCTTCGGCATGACCACCCTGCGGTTCGTGCCCGGGTTCACCCCGCGCCCCTACTGGGGCTTCGTGAAGTGCTCGACCGACGACCTCGCCCACCTGGCCGAGCACGTCCTCACCGCCACCGACCCGGCCGACCGCGCCCAGCTCGTCGCCGCGCTGCGCGGTGTGGCCCCCAACCAGCGGTGGGGCGTCTGGGCCGCCGGGGCCGCGGAGCGTCCGGGCAACAAGGACGGCTGGTCGTTCGAGGCCGACCCGGGCGGGCGGCACTGGGTCACCGCCACCGTGGGCTTCGCCGGCCCCGACGAACGCTACGTCGTCGCGGTGTCCGACCAGCTCGATCCCGCTGGCACGCTTCCGCAGGGCGTGCACGCCGTCAGCGACCTCGTCGCCCTGCTCTTCGGCCGCCCGGTACCGGCACCGGTCACCGTGCCCGCCCCCGACGGCTGACCCCCTGCTGCCGGGCGGGCCCACCCCCCGTGGGCCCACCCGGCAGCGAGCACGGGGAGAGCCGTCAGGTGACCGTGATGACGCCGACGGTGGCGCCCTTCCGGAACACCGTCACGCCGAGGACGTCGTCGAGCCGTCTGGCGGCGACGTCGGTGAGCTTAGCCGTGCGGTTCTCCACGATGAACGTGTTCTTCTCGGAGCGGTGGGTGCCGCCCTGCAGGGTGAACACGTCGATGCGCTCGTGGGATCCGCCGACCCGAGCGGTGAGCCGGTCACCCTCGACCCTGATCCGGTCGAGGGTCACCTGCGCGCGGTTGCGGCGGAACACCAGCCGGCCGTCGTGGTCGACGCGCGGGGCGCCGGAGTCGATCACCCTGACGGGGATCGCGACCTCGACGACCCGGTCACCGCCGGACTTCGCGCGGGCTCCGTCGGTGGCCGTGAGGCTGATCCTCCTGTCGTGCAACAGGTTCGCGGTGCCGGGACGAACCCGCAGCACCGTCTCGGCTCGTCCGATGGGCCTGTGGTCGGTGACGAGGACGGTGACGGGGGCGACCGCGGGTGCGCCGGTCGGGACGGCCGAGGCCGGGATGCCGGGCCGCCGCCCGCGAACCGGCGGAGCCGGGTCAGGCGACCCGCTCGAACACCGCGGCCAGGCCCTGGCCGCCGCCGATGCACAGGGTCTCGAGCCCGTAGCGCACCTGCCGGCGCTCCATCTCGCGGGAAAGGGTGGCGAGGATGCGGGCGCCGGTGGCGCCGACGGGGTGGCCCAGGGAGATGCCGGAGCCGTTGACGTTCACCCGGTCGAGGTCCGACGCCGTCAGCTTCCACTCCCGCAGCACCGCCAGCACCTGCGCGGCGAAGGCCTCGTTCAGCTCGATCAGGTCGACGTCGGCCAGCGTCAGGCCGGCGGCGTCGAGCGCCCGGGCCGTCGCCGGGACCGGGCCGAGGCCCATCGTCGCCGGCGCCACCCCGCCCAGGCCCCACGACACCAGCCGCACCAGCGGCCGCAGCCCCAGCTCGGCGGCCTTCTCGGGGGTGGTGACGACGCAGACGGCGGCGCCGTCGTTCTGGCCGGAGGCGTTGCCGGCCGTCACGGTGGCGTCCGGGTCGTCGCGGCCCATGATCGGGCGCAGCCGCGCGAGGACCTCGACGGTCGAGTCGGGTCGGACGTGCTCGTCGCGGTCGACGACGGTGTCGCCCTTCCGCTGCGCGACGGTGACCGGGACGATCTCCTCGGCGAACCAGCCCTCCTCCTGCGCGACCGCGGCCCGCCGGTGCGACCGGACGGCCCACTCGTCCTGCTCCTCGCGCCCGATGCGGTACTCCCGGCGCAGGTTCTCCGCGGTCTCGACCATCCCGCCGGGCACCGGGAAGTTCCGCCCGCCGGCGGTGACCCGGCCGCGGGCCAGCGCGTCGTGCAGCAGCACTCCCGGGCCGGACCGCGCGCCCCAGCGCATGGCCGTGGAGTAGAACGGCGCGCCGCTCATCGACTCCGCGCCGCCGGCCAGGAGCAGCTCCGACACCCCGGCCCGCACCTGCATCGCCGCGTACAGCACGGCCTGCAGCCCCGACCCGCAGCGCCGGTCGAGCTGCAGGCCCGTCACCGACACCGGGAGCCCCGCGTCGAGCGCCACGACGCGGCCGATCGCCGGCGCCTCCATCGTGGGGTAGCAGTGCCCGAGGACGAGGTCGTCGACGGCGTCGCCGGGCAGCCCCGTCCGCGCCACCAGCGCCCGCACCACCGTCGCGGCCAGCTCGTGGGCCGGGACGTCGCGCAGCGCACCGCCGAACCCGCCGACGGGCGTGCGCAGCGGCTCGCAGATCACGGCGTCGGGCACGGGGACCTCCTGGTCGTCGCGGTGGGACCCATCGTGCCCCGCCGCCGTCCGCGTGTCAGGTGAGCCGGTGGCTCTCGTGCACGGCGATCCAGTGCACGTCCTCGTCCGCGGTGCCGGCGGCGGGGGCGAGCACGATGTCGAAGCGGACCCGCGTCCACGGGCCGTCGACCCGGCGGCCGTCCGGCGTCGGCGTGCCCGCCTCCTGCGGGGTGAAGTCCTTGACCAGCGACGGCTTGACCCCGAAGACGGCGTCGCGGTCGAGGTAGGCGTCGCCGCGCACGAAGATGTGGGTGACCAGGGTGTGCAGGCCCTCGGCGGACACCATGAAGTGCAGGTGCGCCGTCCGCATCGGCGAGCGCCCGGTGGCCGCGAGCAGGTCGCCGACGGGCCCGTCGTGCGGGATGGGGTAGGGCGTCGGCGTGACGGCCCAGAAGGCGTAGCGCCCCTCGTCGTCGCTGAACAGGTGGCCGCGCGCCGCGACCCGGCCGTCGGAGTACTGGACGTCGTAGCGGCCGTCGTCGTCGGCCTCCCACACCTCGATGCGCGCGCCGGGCACCGGTTTTCCCGCGACGTCGGTGACCACGCCCTCGACCCAGCACGGCTGCCCGGCCGCGCCGGCCGCGATGTCCCCGCCGATGGCGACCTCCGGCGAGCCCTCCACGAAGAACGGGCCGAACACCGTCGCCTCGGTGGCGTCGCCGTGGGCCTCGTTGTTGACCGCGATCGTCTGCATGGACAGGCCCAGGACGTCCGACAGCAGGATGAACTCCTGGCGCCGGTCGTCGGTGATGTGCCCGCAGCGCGTCAGGAACCGGATCGCGGCGTCCCACTCCGGGGTGGTCAGCCGGGTCTCGCGGACGAAGGCGTGCAGGTGGCGGGTCAGGGCGCCGACGAGCTGGCGCAGCCGCGGCGACGGGGTGCCGTCGAAGGCGGCGACGACCTCGGCGACCAGCGCCTCCTCCCGCGCGGCCTGCTCGGCGGAGACCTCCCGCACCTTCGTGCCGGGGTCGCCCGGCCGGACGCGGGCGGGGATCGGCCGCGGGTAGGCGGCGGGGTCGGTCATGCTCGCTCCCTCAGGGGCTCCGGCGGCCGGCCCGCCCACGCGTCCTCCAGCAGCGCGGTGAGGCCCTCGCGGGTCACCGGCCGCGGGTTCGCGTAGGGGTTGGCGACCACCTGGTCGACGATGCGGGGGATGTCGGCCTGCGCCATGCCCAGTTCGCGCAGCGACCGCGGCGCGCCCAGCCGGGCCTCGAGCTCCCACAGCTCGCGGGCCGGGTCGGGCCGCCCGCCCAGGGCCCGGGCGAGCGCGGCGACGGCCCCGGGGGCGGCGGGCTGGTTGTAGGCCAGCGCGTGCGGGAGCACGACGGTGTGGGTCGGGGCGTGCGGCAGGTCGAGGGTGCCGCCGAGGGCGTGGCAGAGCTTGTGGTGCAGCGACATCGTGGTGGCGGCGAGCACGGCCCCGCACAGCCAGGCGCCGTACTGGGCCTCGCTGCGCGCGTCGAGGTCCCGGCCGTCGGCGACGACGCGGGGCAGGGCCGCGACCAGCGCCCGCACGCCCTCCTCGGCCATCAGCGAGATGATCGGGGTGGCGTCCGGGGCGTAGAGCGCCTCGACGGCGTGCGCGAGCGCGTTGACCCCGCTGGTGGCCGACAGGCCCGGCGGCAGGGTGAGGGTCAGCTCGGGGTCGTAGAGCACGCTGCGCGGCAGCACGCGCACGTCGCGCCCGGTGCGCTTCTCCGCCCCCTCGGTCAGCCCCCAGACCGGCGTCATCTCCGAGCCGGCGTACGTGGTCGGCACCGCGACCAGCGGCAGGCCGTGCTCCAGGGCGATCGCCTTGCCCAGCCCGATCGCGGAGCCCCCGCCGACCGCCACGCACCCGTCGGCGCCCAGCTGCGCCGCCCGGTCCCGGGCCCGCCGCGCGACCTCGACCGGGACGTGCATCCGCGCCTCGGCCAGGACGCCCGCCGCCCGCTCCCCCAGCGCGTCCGCGACCGCCCGGCCCGTCTCCGCCTGCTCCGGTGAGCACAGCACCAGCACCTTCGCCAGTCCCAGGTGCGCCACCTCGTCGGGGAGCTTGCCCAGGGCGCCGGTCCCGAAGACCACGCGCATCGGCAGGGCCTCGTAGGTGAAGGTCCGCACCCACCCTCCCCGCTTCGCTGGACGAACGGCCGTTCGCTGTCCGACGCAGTCAAGTACTCCGCCGGGGACCACGTCAAGGACCGGTCACGGCCTCGGTGGCAAGGTTGACACGTCCTCCGCAACTCGGTTCACTTCGTGCGCTGAGCGCAGCACTGTTCGTACAGCGAAGTCCTAGGAGATTCCGTGCCCCTCCGCTCCCGCCGCCGCGTCTCCCTCCGCGGACTGGCCGTCCTCCTCGCGGGCCTGCTCGCGCTGAGCGCCTGCGGCAGTCTCGGCGGCAACGAGGGCGGCGGCTCCGGCGGGGGCGGCGCGGGCGGCGGCGGCCAGCAGCAGACGCTGACCATCGGCTACGTCACCCCGCAGACGGGGCCGCTGGCGGCGTTCGGCGAGGCCGACAAGTTCGTGGTCGACCAGATGACCGCGTACTTCAAGGACAACCCCGTCACCACGGCCCAGGGGCCGCTGGCGGTGAACATCGTCGTCAAGGACACCCAGTCCGACTCGCGCCGCGCCGGCGAGGTGACCTCCGAGCTGATCAACGGCGGCGCCGACCTGATCCTGGCGGCGTCCACGCCGGACACGGTGAACCCCGTCGCGGACCAGTGCGAGGCCAACGGCGTCCCCTGCATCACGACGGTGGCCCCGTGGCAGCCCTTCTACCTCGGCCGCGGCGGCACCCCCGACAAGCCCTTCACGTGGACCTACCACTTCTTCTGGGGCCTCGAGGACGTCGAGAAGGTCTACCAGGACATGTGGGGCCAGGTCGACACGAACAAGAAGGCCGGCGCGGTCTGGCCGAACGACCCCGACGGCAACGCCTGGAGCGGGGACTTCCCCAAGGCGATCGAGCCGGCCGGGTACAGCGTCACCAACCCCGGCCTCTACGAGAACGGCACGCAGGACTTCAGCGCGCAGATCGCCGAGTTCCGCAACGCCGACGCCCAGGTCCTGCTGGGCGTGCCGATCCCGCCGGACTTCGCGACGTTCTGGCAGCAGGCCCAGCAGCAGGGCTACCGGCCGAAGATCGCCACCGTCGCCAAGGCGCTGCTGTTCCCCTCGGCGGTCGAGGCGATCGGGCCGTCGGCGAACAACCTGTGCACCGAGGTCTGGTGGAGCCCGCAGCACCCGTTCACCAGCTCGCTGACCAAGCAGAGCGCCCAGCAGCTCGCCGACGCCTACGAGCAGGGCACCGGCCGGCAGTGGACCCAGCCCGTCGGCTTCGTGCACGCCCTGTTCGAGGTGGCCGCCGCGGCCGTCACGAAGGCGGGCAGCAAGGACCACAAGGCCGTGGTCGACGCGCTCGCCGGGCTGAAGGTCTCGACGGTCGTCGGCGACCTGGACTGGAACTCCGGACCGGTGAAGAACGTCGCGAAGACGCCGCTGGTCGGCGGCCAGTGGCGGGCGACGCCGGGCGGCAAGCACCCCTTCGACCTGGTCGTCGTCAGCAACTCGCTCGCCCCCCAGATCCCGGTGGGCGGCCGCGTCGAGCCGCTCGTGAGCCCTACATGACAGCTCCGCTGCTGGAGGTCGCCGGCGTCGGGAAGCGGTTCGGCCGGCTGAGCGTGCTCTCCGGCGTGTCGTTCTCCGTCGACGCGGGCGAGGCCTTCGGCATCGTCGGCCCGAACGGGGCCGGCAAGTCCACCCTGCTCAACGTCGTCAACGGCGTGCTGCGGCCCGACGCCGGGACGATCCGGTTCGACGGCGCGGACGTCACCCGCACGCCCGCCGCGACCCGCTGCCGCAGCGGGATCGGGCGCAGCT
>DASVUG010000058.1:0-4663 GCA_036387155.1 Pseudonocardia sp.
CGGGCGTCGGAGCCGCGTGCAGGGGGTGCCGGACGTCGCTACCGTCTCCCGACGTGCTCGGACTCGTCATCGTCGTCGTCCTCGGCGTGACCGTCATGGTCGGGACGACGCTGGGGCAGCGCTACCGGGTCGCCCCGCCGGTGCTGCTGCTGTGCTTCGGCGGCCTGCTCGGCCTCGTCCCCCTGCTGTCCGACGTCGTGCTCGACCCGGACGTCGTCCTGCTGCTGTTCCTGCCCGCGATCCTGTATTGGGAGAGCCTCAACACCAGCCTGCGCGAGATCCGGGCCAACCTGCGGGCGATCGTGCTGTCCAGCGTGGTGCTGGTGATCGTGTCGATGGCCGCGGTGGCGTGGGTGGCCCAGGCGGTGGGCGTGGACCCCCGGGCGGCGTGGGTGCTCGGCGCGGTCCTCGCGCCCACCGACGCCGCCGCCGTCTCCGGACTGGCCAAGCGCCTGCCGCGCCGCACCCTGACGACGCTGCGCGCCGAGAGTTTGATCAACGACGGAACGGCCCTGGTCCTGTTCGCCGTCGCGGTCGCGGCGGCGGCCGACGGCACCCGCCCCGGGACCGTCGGGCTGGTGGGCGGGTTCCTGGGCTCCTACGGCGGCGGCATCGCCGCCGGCCTGCTGACCGGCACGGCGGTCGTGGCCATCCGCAAGCGCCTGGACGACCCGCTCCGCGAGGGAGCGCTCAGCGTCCTCACCCCCTTCGTGGCGTTCCTGCTCGCCGAGCTCGTGCACGCCAGCGGCGTGGTCGCCGTGGTCGTGGCCGGACTCGTGCTCAGCTACGCGAGCCCGCGCGTCATCAGCGCCCGCTCGCGCACGCTGGCCTTCGCGTTCTGGGACCTGGCGACGTTCCTGGTCAACGGCTCGCTGTGGGTGCTGGTGGGGCTGCAGTTCCACCGGGCGGTGGAGGGCCTGCAGGGGGCGACACTGGTCCGCGCCGTCGTCGTCGCCCTCGTCGTCACCGCCGCGGTGATCGCCACCCGGGTGCTCTGGGTCCTGCTCACCCCGTACGCGATCCGGGCGGTCGACCGGCGCCCGGCGCAGCGGGCGCGGCGGGTCGGGTGGCGCCAGCGCATGGTGAGCGGCTGGTCGGGCTTCCGGGGCGCCGTGTCGCTCGCCGCCGCCCTCGCCGTGCCCATGACGATCAGCGGCGGCGCGCCGTTCCCGGACCGCGACCTCATCGTGTTCGTCACCTCGGTCGTCATCCTGATCACGATCCTCGTGCAGGGCACGACGCTGCCGCTGGTGGTGACGTGGGCCCGGCTGCCGGAGGACACCGGACAGGCCGACGAGCTGCGCCTCGCCCGGACCCGCGCCGCCGAGGCCGCCCTCGCCGCGCTGCCCCGCCTGGCCGACGAGTACGGGGTGGACGGCGACCGTCTCGAGCGCATCCGGGCCGACCACGAGCAGCACATCCACAGGGCGGACGGCGCGACGGGCGCGACCAGGGCCGAGTTCGACGCCGAGCGGCAGCTGCGGCTGGCGCTCCTCGCGCACAAGCGCCGGGTGGTGACGGACCTGCGCGACCAGAACGAGATCGACGACATCGTCCTGCGGGAGCTGCAGGCGAGCCTGGACGTCGAGGAGGTCCGGCTGCTCGGGCCGGCGCCGCGGGACTGACGGGCACCGGGGTCCGTCACCGCAGCAGCAGCTGCACGATCGCGACCACCCCGACCACGACGACGTCGGACGTCGCGCAGCGCCTCCGGCACAGGCGCCGTCACCGCAGCAGCAGCTGCACGATCGCGACGATCCCGACCACGACGATCAGGGCGCGCAGCGCCACCGGGGGCAGCCGGCGGCCGACGCGGGCGCCCAGGATCCCGCCGGCCACGGAGCCGACGGCGAGCAGCCCGACCACGGGCCACGCGACCGGGGCGACGACGGCGAAGACGAGGCCGGAGACGAGGTTCGCCACGGTGGCGAGCACGTTCTTGACCGCGTTGTGCCGCTGCAGGTCGTCGTCGAGGCCGATGCCGAGCAGCGCGAGCAGCAGCACGCCCTGCGCGGCGCCGAAGTACCCCGCGTAGATGCCGGTGGCGAAGATGCCCGCGAGCAGGCCGGGGCCGACGCGCGTGCGCGCCCGTCCCGAGCGGGCGGCGGCGCGGCGCGCCACCCACGGCTGCACGATCACCAGCACGACCCCCAGCCCGACCAGCAGCGGGACGATCGCGTCGAACGCCGCGGCGGGCAGCGAGAGCAGCAGCGCGGCGCCGATCAGCGCGCCGACGACCGTGACGGCGCCCAGCCGCAGCACCCGTCCGCGCAGGCCGGCCAGCTCGCGCCGGTAGCCCAGGGCCCCCGCGAACGACCCCGGCACGAGCCCCAGCCCGTTCGACACGTTGGCCGTCAGCGGCGGGTAGCCCAGCGCGAGCAGGACGGGGAAGGTCACCAGCGTCCCGGAGCCGACGATGGTGTTGATCATTCCGGCCCAGACGCCCGCGACCAGGACGGCCAGCGCGGGCCCGAGCCCCATGCACCCTCCCCGCGACGCGGCCGACCGGCCGGAGCACCGGCCGCGGGTGCGGCCGGGCCCAGCCTAGGACGGGCGGCGGGTCCGGTGGGCTGCGGCGCCTAGATCCGGGGCACCATGGTGGACAGCACGCGGCCGACGAGCCCGGCGGGGGCCGGGGCGAAGGCCTCGCGTCCGAACCGGTCGATGCGGTCGCGGCGGCGGAGGTGGGCGCGCAGGGCTGCGTCGGCGGCGCGTCGGGCGCGTCGGGACGGGGTCAGGTCGGTCTGCTGGGTCATCGGGCGCCTTCCGGTGGGGGGCCGGTGGGGAGGTGCTCCGCGCCGTTCGGGGCGGCGCGGGAGGTGCCGGACCGAAACGTTATCCGAGGGTTGCGGTCCCGTTCGGGGCCGAGCGGCGGAGGGCGCGCGACGGTCGGTGGGCGGTTCACCCGCCGCCGTCGGGCCGCGCCGAGCGGAGCCCGGCGCCCCCTCAGGGCCCGAGGAGCTCGGTGCGGTACCGGGGTGCCAGGCGCTGCGCCTTCTGGGTCTTGATCGTGCTGAGCGCAGGTGGAGGCCCGGGCGATCTCGTCGTTGGTCCACCCGCGTCCGACCCGGACGGCGGCCCTCAGAGCCCTGTGTCAACCCCGTGTCGTGAGAGGACGTCGTGGACGAATCGCCGTTTGCCGGCCGTGTAGGCCTCGCGGTCTTCGTGGTGATCGCCGGCGAGTTGAGTCTTGAGTTGCCCGTAGGCGTCGACCAGGGCGGGGTCGGCGCGCAGCGCGTCCCGGAACACCAGCTGTTGGTGCCAGCGGCGGCTGCCGGCGGTCATCAGGTGAAGGTGCGCGACGCGGTGGTCGGCGTGGACCTTGACGAAGAACCGGCGGTAGGGACGTTGATCGAGTTCGGGTGACACGTAGTGCCAGTGGTGCGCAGCGATGACCGACGCGACCGCGTTGGCGACGTCGAGGTGCTCGACGGGAGCCTGGAGGTCGATGATCGGCTTCGCGGCGAGCCCGGGGACGGCAGTGGAGCCGACGTGTTCGATGTCCCCGGTGAGCCATGGTTGGAGGAGTGGCTGGAGCAGGTCGCGTTCGGCGGTGCCCTGGGCGGCCCAGGCCGGGTCGTGGTCCACGACGACAACCTGCTCGGTGGCCCAGCTCGGCCACTGGCCGCGCTCGCTGTCTGACTGGTCCACGAGATCGAAGGTAGGTCACCGGGTCTGGCCGGTGTCAGCTGGCGCAGCCGTGGGGCGCGTGGTTTCTCCTCGCGGTGTGCCCGTCGTCGGGTTCGGAGCACCGGCCCTGGCGGGCCGGCTCCCTCCGAGGGCCGGGCGCTGCCCGGACCCGGCCTCGCTCCGAGAGCCCGGCGGCGGCGTGGTGGCAGCGGGAGCGCGCGGTGCTGGGTGGGGTCGTGGGGCTGGTGGTCCTGCCAGCAGCGCGAGATGACCAGTAGCCAGGCGCGGGCGAGGATGCGGACGGCGTTTGGGTGGCGGTGTCCGCGGGCGACGGCCTGGTGGTAGACGTGCGCGGCCCAGGGGTTGGCATGGCGGGAGTCCGCGGCGAAGTCGCAGACCGCGTCGCGCAGCTGCTTGTCCGCCCACCAGCGGAACGAGGTGGTGCGCACCTTGCCGGACTGTCGGGTCGAGGGGGTGACCCCGGCGAGGGAGGCGAGGGCTGTGGGGGTGGGGAACCGGCCGCGGCAGTCACCGATCTCGCGATCAGCCGGGCGGCGCGCAGGGTCCGGGAGCAGGCTGGCGAAGATGTGCGCGTCGGCGTGCTCGGCGAGCTGGACGGCGATCCGCTTGTCGAGGGCCAAGCACGCTGCTGCTCGACGGGGCACGACCGCGCTGGCCGTGGCCCGTGCGCGACCGCCCGATCTCGCGGTCGCCGTCGTGACGCACAGTCCGACGGTCGCCGCGGCGCTCGTCGAGCACTCGACCGCGGAGGTGTTCGTGCTGGGCGGGCGGCTGTTCAAGCACTCCGCCGTCACGTGCGGTGCCGCTGCCGCCGTGGCGGCGCAAGCCGTCCAGGCCGATGGCTTCCTGCTCGGGGTGACCGGCGTGCACCACCAGGCCGGGCGCACCACCGGTGACCGCGACGAGGCGGCCGTGAAGCGCACCTTGGCCGCCCGCGCGGCCGAGACCTACGTCCTGGCCAGCAGCGAGAGGATCGGCGCCGCGTCGCCGTCACCGTCCTGCCCCTGGCGGC
>DASVUG010000059.1:0-3755 GCA_036387155.1 Pseudonocardia sp.
CCGTCGTCGGGGTGACCGGCAGCTCCGGGAAGACCTCGACCAAGGACCAGCTCGCCGCCGTGCTCGCCCCGCTCGGCCCGACGATCGCCCCGCCCGGGTCGTTCAACAACGAGCTGGGCCTGCCGTGGACGGTCCTGCGCGCGGACGCGGCCACCCGCCACCTCGTGCTGGAGCTCTCCGCGCGCGGGCGCGGGCACATCGCGGCGCTCTGCCGGACGGCGCCGCCGCGCATCGGCGTGGTGCTGAACGTCGGCAGCGCGCACCTGCGCGAGTTCGGCTCGGCGGCGGCCATCGCGCTGGCGAAGGGCGAGCTGGTCGAGGCGCTGCCGGGCGTCGGGCCGCGGCTCCGGGGCCCCGCCTCACGGTCGTCGGTGTCACCGGCAGCTCCGGCAAGACCTCCACCAAGGACCTGCTGGCCGCCGTGCTCGCCCCGCTCGGGCCCACGGTCGCGCCGCCCGGGTCGTTCAACAACGAGCTGGGCACGCCGTGGACGGTGCTGCGCGCGGACGCCACCACCCGCCACCTGGTGCTGGAGCTCTCGGCCCGGGGGCGCGGGCACATCGCGGCGCTGTGCCGGATCGCCCGGCCCCGCATCGGCGTGGTGCTCAACGTGGGCAGCGCGCACCTGCGCGAGTTCGGCTCGGCGGCGGGGATCGCCGTGGCCAAGGGCGAGCTGGTCGAGGCCCTGCCCGCCGCGGCCGACGGCGGGGTCGCCGTGCTCAACGCCGACGACTGGCGGGTCGCCGCGATGGCGTCGCGGACGGCCGCCCGGGTCGTGACGGTCGGCCGCGCGCCGGGCGCCGACGTCCGGGCCGAGGACGTCGCGCTCGACGGCGGGCGCGCCCGCTTCCGCCTCGTCGCCCCGCAGGGCACCGCGGACGTCGCGTTGCGGCTGGTCGGCGCGCACCACGTCGCGAACGCGCTCGCCGCCGCCGCGGTCGCCCTCGAGCTGGGCGGCACGCCCGACGGGGTGGCCGCCGCGCTGTCGGCGGCCGGGCCGGCGTCGCGCTGGCGGATGGAGGTCACCGAGCGCCCCGACGGGGTCACGGTGGTCAACGACGCCTACAACGCGAACCCCGAGTCGATGCGCGCCGCGCTGCAGGCCCTGGTGGCGATCGCCGCCGGGGCGGACCCCGACGCCGCCCCGCGGCGCACCTGGGCCGTCCTCGGGCCGATGGCCGAGCTCGGCGACGTCGCCGGCGCCGCCCACGCCGAGATCGCCGCCGCCGCAGCCGCGCTCGGCGTGGACGAGCTGGTCGCGGTGGGCGCTCCCGAGTACGGGGCCGCCGTCCGGGCGGTGGGGGACCTGCCCGCCGCGCTGGACCTGTTGCGCGCCGAGCTGCGTCCCGGCGACGTCGTGCTGCTCAAGGCCAGCCGGGCCGCCGGCCTGGACCGGCTCGCCGCGGCCCTGCTCGAGCCGCGGGGGCCGGAACAGCGCGGCCTCGACCAGCGGGAGCCCGTCGCGTGAGGGGCGTCTTCATCGCCGCCGGCGTCGCGCTCGCGGTCTCGATCCTGCTCACCCCGTCGCTGATCCGGTTCTTCGCCCGGCAGGGCTTCGGCCAGGAGATCCGCGAGGAGGGCCCGCAGAGCCACAAGGCCAAGCGCGGCACGCCGACGATGGGCGGCGTGGCGATCATGCTCGCCATCTGGGTCGGCTACCTGGCCTCGCACGGGCTCACCGGCGAGCCGATCACGGCCTCGGCGCTGCTCGTGCTGTTCCTGACCACCGCGCTGGGGATCGTCGGGTTCCTCGACGACTTCATCAAGCTGCGCCGCCAGCGCAACCTGGGCCTGAACAAGACCTCCAAGCTCGTCGGGCAGCTGCTCACCGCGGTGGTCTTCGGCGTGCTGGCCGGCCGGTTCGTCAACTCGGACGGCCTGAGCCCGGCGTCGACGAACCTGTCGTTCGTCCGCGACATCACGGTGATCTCCTTCGGCACCGTCGGGTTCATCGTCTTCGGCTACTTCGTCATCGCCGCCTGGTCGAACGCGGTGAACCTGACCGACGGGCTGGACGGGCTGGCCGCCGGCACGGCCGCGATGGTGCTCGCCACCTACGTCATCATCGGGTTCTGGCAGTTCCGCAACGCCTGCGCGATCAACGGCGTCGCCGGCTGCTACCAGGTGCGCGACCCGCTGGACGTCGCCCTGGTCGCCGCCGCCGCGATGGGCGGCTGCATCGGCTTCCTGTGGTGGAACGCCGCCCCGGCCCGGATCTTCATGGGCGACACCGGGTCGCTGGCGCTGGGCGGGCTGGTCGCGGGGCTGTCCATCGTCACGCGCACCGAGCTGCTGCTGGTGGTGATCGGCGGGGTGTTCGTGGTGGAGACGCTGTCGGTGGCCCTGCAGATCGTCGTGTTCCGCACCACGCGGCGTCGGCTGTTCCGGATGGCCCCGTTCCACCACCACTTCGAGCTGGCCGGCTGGGCCGAGACCACCGTGATCATCCGGTTCTGGCTGCTCGCCGCCATGTGCGCGGCGCTGGGGCTGGGGCTGTTCTACAGCGAGTGGCTCACGGCGTCGTCGGGGATCGCGGCGTGACCGGGCCGGTGCGGTCGCCGTCCGCGCCGGCAGCCCGCCGCGGGGCGGTCCCCGACGACGGACACCTCGACGAGCTCGCGGGCGCGCCGGTGCTCGTCGCCGGGGCCGGGGTCTCGGGCCGGGCGGCCGCCGCGGCGCTGGTGGAGCTGGGCGCGCGGGTGACGGTGTCCGACGCGAGCCCCGCGGCGCTGCGCGACCTGCCCGCCGGCGCCGTCGCCGCCCCGACCGAGGACCTGCCCCCGGGCACGCGGCTCGTCGTCACCGGCCCGGGCCGCCGGCCCGACCACCCGCTGGTGGCGGCGGCCGCCGCGGCCGGGGTGCCGCTGGTCGGCGAGCCGGAGCTGGCCTGGTGGCTCGGGGCCACGCGGTCCCGTCACGGCGGGGCGGACCCGCCGACGTGGCTGGTGGTCACCGGCACGAACGGCAAGACCACCACCACCGGCATGCTCGAGGCGATCCTGCGCGCCGCCGGCCTCGACGCCGTGGCCTGCGGGAACATCGGCTACCCGACGGTGGACGCGGTCCGCGCCGGGCGCCGGGTGCTGGCGGTTGAGCTGTCGAGCTTCCAGCTGCACTGGTCGCCGTCGGTGGTCCCGGCGGCCGGGTGCGTGCTCAACGTCGCCGACGACCACCTGGACTGGCACGGCTCCGCGGCGGCCTACGCCGCCGCGAAGGCGCGGGCGCTGCGCGGGGCGGTGGCCGTCGCCGGGGTGGACGACCTGCCCGCCGCGGCCCTGCTCGCCGCCTGCCCGGCGCCGCGGCGGGTCGGGGTCACCCTCGGCGCGCCCGGGCCCGGGCAGCTCGGGATCGTCGACGGCGCCCTGGTCGACCGGGCGTTCGGGGACGCGGCCGGGCCCGGCGCCGGGGGCACCGCGCTCGCCGACGTCGCGGCCGTGCGGCCCGGCGGCCCGCCCGGGCTCACCGACGCCCTCGCCGCCGCCGCGCTCGCCCGCGGGGCCGGCGTCGCGCCCGCGGCCGTCGCCGCCGGGCTGGCCGGGTTCCGGCCCGGCCCGCACCGCGCCGACCCGGTCGCGACCGTCGCCGGCGTCCGCTACGTCGACGACTCGAAGGCCACGAACCCGCACGCCGCGGCGGCGTCGCTGGCCGCGGTGGCCCCGGCCCCCGTCGTGTGGATCGTCGGCGGGCTGCTGAAGGGCGCGTCGGTGGACGAGCTGGTCGCCCGGCACGCGGCCGGCCTGCGCGCGGCGGTCGTG
>DASVUG010000060.1:0-1686 GCA_036387155.1 Pseudonocardia sp.
GAACAACAGGCCGGCGAGCGTGACGATGAACGGCGGCAGCCCTCCGCGCGCGATCACCAGCCCCTGGACCAGCCCGATGACCGCGCAGACGCCGAGCGGCAGGAGCAGCGCGACGGCGGGGCCGTACTGGGATCCCCAGGCCGCGAGGACGCCGCCGAGGGCGAAGACCGACCCCACCGACAGGTCGATCCCGCCGGTCATGATCACGAACGTCATGCCCAGGGCGACCACGGCGAGGAAGGACGCCTGCATCGCGATGCTGGTGAAGTTCGCCGTGGTGCCGAAGCTGTCGAACGCGACGGTGGCCGCCAGGACCGCCAGCACCAGGACGACGAGGGCTCCCTGACGCTGGACGACACGCGCCAGGTGGGCCCCGCGTGGGGAGGCTCCGTCCGGGACGACGCTGTCCGCGGCGTTCGGGGCGGTGGTGGTCATCTCCTGCCCTTTCGTCGACCGAGCTGCACGTACACCGCGCCGACGACGATGACCGCCTGGGCGAGCTGGGCCGTGGAGTCGGGGATGTCGTGGAAGATCAGCGTCGCGGTGATCAGCTGGACGAGGAGCGCACCGGCCACGGTGCCCGCGACGCGCACCTGACCGCCGGTCAGCGGGGTCCCGCCGATGACGACGGCGGTGATCGCGGACAGCTCCATCAACAGCCCCAGCCGCGTCGGGTCGCTGGCCTGCGACCGGGCCGCGAGCAGCACGCCGGCCACGGCGGCGAGCAGCCCGGAGACGACGTAGGTCGTGACGAGCACACGGCGCACCGGCAGGCCGGCCAGACGGGCCGCCATGGGATTGCCACCGATGGCCAGGAGCTGCCGCCCGTAGGTGGACACGCGCACGACCACCCACACCAGCACGGCGGCGACGAGGCCGATGAGCACCACGTAGGGGACGCCCAGCACGCTGCCGCTGCCCAGCGCGACGATCCCGGGGTCCCGGATGCTCTTGATCTCGCCGCCGAAGAGGTTGGCCACGCCCCGGCCGGCGACCATGATGCCCAGCGTGGCGACGATCGGCTGCACGCCGACATGGGCCACCAGGACCCCGGCGAGCAGGCCCGTCGCCAGGCCCGCCACCAGTCCGATGAGGACCGCCGGCACGGTGCCGTAGCCGACGTAGAGCGGGATGAGCGCGGCGGCCAGCGCCATCACGGCGCCGACCGAGAGGTCGATGCCCCCCGTGCCGATCACCAGGGTCATGCCGAGCGCCACGATGACGACCGGAGCGACCTGGACCAGCTGCAGGCGCAGCGTCCCCCAGCTCAGGAAGTTGTCCGTCAGGACGACGTTGACCAGGAGCAGCAGGAGCAGTGCGACGTAGACGCCGTTGCGGCGCAGCCAGTCCGCATCCAGACGCCACGGGCTCCACGTCCGCGCCCGTCCGACCGGCGCGGGCCCGGCCTCTGCCGGGGCGACCTGCTCACGGTGGGTCGACGTGTCAGCCACGGGGCACCTCCTCGTCCGCACCGGGGACGTCCCCGGCCATGGCGTACAGCAGGGCGGAGTTCGACAGGTCGTCGCCGCGGAGTTCGCCCTGCACGCCTCCGTCGTGGAGCACGACCACCCGGTCGGATCCCTCGAGCAGCTCCTCCATCTCACTGGAGACGAGGACGACGGCCAGCCCCTGGGCGGCCAGCTCGTCGATGAGCCCCTGCACCTCGCGCTTGGCGCCGACGTCGAT
>DASVUG010000061.1:0-14062 GCA_036387155.1 Pseudonocardia sp.
CGCGCAGGTCGAGGCCGCCGCGCGCAAAATGGTGCACCGCGCGCGTCACCGCACGCGCGGCAGCACCGGTCCGCGCGCGTCGCCACCGTTCGCGCGCGGCAACAGCGGTTACCGCGCGGCAGGCGGCCGGGACCGAACGCGCTGCGGGTCAGCCGTCCTTGCGGATGTTCACCGTGACGTTCATGCCGGGGACGAGCTCCAGGCCCTGGCGGTCGTCGATCGAGATCTTGACCGGGATGACCTGCGTGACCTTCTGGAAGTTGCCCGACGAGTTCGACTGCGGGAACAGCGAGAAGACCCCGGCCGCGCCGCCCTGGATCTCGCGGACCACCCCGGTGAACTCCGCGTCGGGGAAGGCGTCGACGGAGAACTGGACGCGCTGGCCGGGCCGCACGTCGTTCACGTCGGTCTCGTCCACCCGGGCGGTGACGTAGAGCTTGGAGAAGTCGTAGGCCACCGCCAGCTGCGTGCCGGCGGTGACGAACGCGCCCTCGACGCCGTTGTCCACCGCGACCCGGCCGTCCGCGGGCGCCTTGATCGACTGCTGGGGCTGGACGAACCCGCCGTTGACCTTGATGCGCCCGACGGCCTCGTTCTGCCGCAGCTCCGCGCCCTGCGTCGCCCGCCAGTCGATCAGCGTGCCGGACGCCGGGGCGTTCACCGCGATCCGGTCGCCGTCGATCTGGGCGTTGTCGGTGGAGACGTAGTGCCGCGCGTTGAGGAAGTAACTCGCCGCGAAGCCGCCGGCGGCCACCAGCGCCAGCACGGCGATGACCGCCACGCCGATCCGCGTGGACCGCTTCATCTTCCGCTTCGCCGGCGGCGCCTCCGGCGGTGGCTGGGAGCGGACCACCGGCTGCTCGTCGGTGGCCGGGTCGAGCGCGGTGTCCACCCCGCCGGCCGTGCCGTCGGGCGCGCCGCCCGGGCGCCCGTCACCGTCCGGCCGCGACCCCGTCGTCTGGGACACCGCCCACCTCCCCCGTCTCGCCTCGTCGTCCCCCGGTGACACCCCGCGGGCGTCACCGTCCGGTCGGGACGACCACCTCGTCGCCGGCGCTCAGGCCCGACAGCACCTGCGTGCGGTCGTCCCCGACGACGCCGGGCTGGAACTCGACCACCCGCGGGCCGTCGAACCCGAGCACGGTGACCGTGCTGCGCGCCCCCTCGCGCCGCACGGCCGCGTTCGGCACCGTCAGCACGTCGTCGACCGCGTTGGTGAGGACGGCCGCCTGCGCCGTCAGGCCGTTGCGCAGGCGCGGGTCCGACCCGTTCAGCGCCACCGTCGCGTAGTAGCTGATCACACCGGACAGCGCCGACGCGGACGGGGACACCGCTGTCACGGTACCGGGCAGCGTGAGGTCGGGGACGGCGTCGAACGAGACGTTCACCCGCTGGTCGGGGGCGACCCGCACCGCGTCGGACTCCTCGAACGGCACGACGACGTCGAACCGGTCCACGTTGTCCAGCACGATGAACTGCGTCCCGCCCGGTCGGGTGACCGTGCCCGGCGCCGTGGCGGTCGCCTGGCCGGCGCCCGGGATGGCCCCGGCGCTGCCCGGGGCCAGGGGCGTCGTCGTCGACCCGGCCGTGAGGAACTCCCCGGTGGCGCCGTTCACGGCCGTCACGGTGCCGTCGGCGGGCGCGCGCAGCGTGGTGTCGTCGAGGTCCTTCTGGGCCGCCCGGACGAGGGCCTCCTGCGCCGCGACCAGCCCGGCCTGCTGCGCGATCAGCGACGGCCGGTCGGTCTGCGCCGAGCTGAGGTTGTTCTGGGCGGTGACCACGCCCTGGCGGGCGTTCTCCACCTGCACCTGCTGCGCGGCCTCGTCGACGTCGCGGCGGTTGCGCGCGTTGTCCAGCGCCGTGCGGGCGGACTCGACGCCCTGGTCGGCGGAGGCGACCCCCGACTGCGACTGCGCCGCGGCCTGGTTGCACGCGGCGTTGTTGCTGCTCTGCGCGGCCTGGGCGTTCTGGGCGGACTGCGCGGCGGTCAGGGACCCGACGAGCGCCCCGGCGGCCTGCAGCGCCGCCTGCAGCTTCTTGCGCTTCTCCTGCGCCTCCTCGCTGTCGTCGTCGTCGAGGTCGTCGAGCTGCTTCAGGATCGCCGAGACGTCGACGCCCCCCGCCGACCCCCCGGACGAGCCCCCGGACGTCGACCCGCCCGACGACCCGGACGAGCACGCGCTCTGCCCGGCCCGGGCGCCGTCCTCCGCGTCGTCGCGGGCGTCCTTCGCGGCCTCGAGCGCGTCCTCGGCCCGGTCGACGGCGTTGTTGTCGGCCTCGATGGTCGCGTCCCGCTGCTCCTGCGTCGCCTCGAGGATCTGCTGCGCCTGCTCCTGGCTGTTCTGCGCGCCCTGCACGGTGGTCGCGTTGACCAGGCGGGCGAGCGCCCCGCGCTGCGAGTCCAGCTGCCCCTGCTGCTGCTCGAGGGCCCGCCGGGCCGGGGCGTCGTCGACGGTCGCGAGGACCTGCCCGGCCGTCACCTTCTGCCCGACCTTGACCTCGACGGTCCGGAGCTGGCCGCCCTTGGTGAACCCGAGGTTCTGCTCGGTGACGGCCGACAGCGACCCCGACGACGAGACGGCGGTGCTGACCGTGGCCCGCTCGACGCGCGCGGTCGGCGGGGCGGGCGGCGCCGAGGCCGAGGTGCACGCGACGAGGGTGAGCCCCACCAGCGCCAGCGGGGCGGCCGCGCGGGCGAACCGCAGCAGCGCGACGGTGCGGGCACCGATGACGATCGTGCGCCCGCCGGCCGGGTCCGCGCGGCGGCGGTGCCGGGACGCGGACCGCGTCGACGCGGGCCGGTCGGCCACGGGCGGGCGGGCGCCGGCACCCCGGGCGCCGGAACCGCGGGCCCCGGAACCCGCAGCCGCAGGACCCGCAGCGGCAGACCCCTGAGCCGCGGATCCGGGGGCCGTCGATCCCCGAGCCGCCGATCCCCGGGCCACGGGCACGCGGGGCGCGGGAGTCCGCGCCGATCCCCGGGCCGCGGGCACGCGGGGCGCCGTCGCCGACGCGGCCGCGCGGGGCGCGGGGGTCCGGGGTACCGCCGTCCGTGGGACGGTCGTCGGGGGCGCGATCGTCGGGGGCGCGGTCGTCGGGGGCGCGGGGGTCCGGGGCGCGGTCGTCCGGGGCGCGGGGACGCGGGCGGCGGAACGCGGTCCGGCGGGGGCCGGGCGCAGCACGGCGAGCTCGTCGGTGGGCGGTTCGTCGGCCGCCGACACCGGCGCGCTGGACTGGGACACGGGCGATCCTCCCCGGACGACGAGCGGGGCCGCAGCCCCGTCACGGAGGGTGCGATCCGAGCCCGGCCGCCCCCGATCGATGGACCATACAAGCATCACGGATCAGTTTCGATCACGGGTGGTGACCGGGGCCGGGGCCGTGGACCCCGGGTGGTCGCCGCCCGATCCGGGGGTGGCGCGCCATGGCGCGACCGTCGACCATAACGGCGTGACGGCACTACCCCGCCCGGCCCGGCGCCGGGCCATCGCCCGCGCGAACCGGCCCGACACCACCCGGCCCGACCCCACCCGGTCCGGCCCCACCCACCCCGACCCCGCCCGGCCCGACCCGGGGCGATCGACCCCGCACCGGCCCCTCCTGCGCGCCACCGTGCTGCTGGCGGGCGTGCTCGCGGCCTGCCTGCTGGGCACCGGGGTCGCCGCGGCGGCCCCCGCCGCCGGGCCGGGCGCGGCGCCTCCGTGCCCGCCGTCGGTCCGGGCGTGCGTGCGGCTCTCGACGAACCAGGCCTGGCTGCTGCGCGACGGGAAGGTCGTCCTCGGTCCGGTGCGCGTCAGCCACGGCCGGCCCGGTTACCGGACGCCGCCGGGCACGTTCCGGGTGTCGTACAAGGACCGCGACCACCGCAGCAGCCTCTTCGACGGCGCGCCCATGCCGTACTCGGTGTTCTTCAACCGTGACATCGCGTTCCACCAGGGCTCGGTGCGGGAGAAGTCGCACGGCTGCGTGCACCTCCCCGCCGCCGCGGCGCGCACGTTCTTCACCGGGCTGAAGGGCGGTGACGTCGTCCAGGTCGTGCGCTGACGCGATTCCGCGGCGCATTCTCCGGCGGATTTGCCCTTCCCGGCTCCGGCCTGCACACTTCCCGACCGTCACCGACGCGAGGAAAGGGCAGGAAATGGCGCAGAAGGTCGAGGTCCGGTTCGTCGACGACCTGGACGGTTCCGAGGCGGCCGGCACGGTCTCCTTCGGGCTCGACGGCCGGTCCTACGAGATCGACCTGTCCGACGACAACGCGGCCCGTCTGCGCGACGCGCTGGCCTCGTTCGTCGCCGCGGCCCGCCGCAGCGGCGGCGGCCCGCGGCGGGGGCGGACGGCGCCGCGCGACGCCGGGGACGGCACTGACGCCCCGGCGCGCCCGGCCCGCCCGAGCCGGCAGGCGACCGCCGCGATCCGCACGTGGGCGCGGGAGAACGGCCACGAGGTCTCCGAGCGCGGGCGCATCCCCAACTCCGTGGTGCAGGCTTACGAGGCGGCGCACTGACGAGGTCCCGGAGCGCCGGCGCGCGGGGCGCGGCCGGCGCTCCGGGACCCCCACCCGACCCGGCGCGTCGTGAGGAGGACCGATGGACCTCACACTCGGTGACGAGCACGCCGCGCTGCGGGACACGGTGGCCCGGTTCGCCCGCGAGGCGGTCGCCCCGGTGGCGGCCGAGCTGTACGAGAAGGGCGAGTTCCCCTACGAGCTGGTCCGCCGGATGGGCGAGATGGGGCTGTTCGGGCTCCCGTTCGGCGAGGAGCACGGCGGGATGGGCGGGGACCACCTCGCCCTGTGCCTGGCGATCGAGGAGCTGGCGCGGGTCGACTCGTCGGTGGCGATCACGCTCGAGGCGGCGGTGTCGCTCGGCGCGATGCCGATCGCCCGGTTCGGCACCCCGGCCCAGAAGGCGCGGTGGCTCCCCCGGCTCACGGCGGGCGAGGCGCTCGGCGCGTTCGGCCTGACCGAGCCGGGCGGCGGGTCCGACGCGTCGGCGACGCGGACCACGGCCCGCCTCGACGGGGACGAGTGGGTGCTCAACGGCGCCAAGAGCTTCATCACGAACTCCGGCACGGACATCACCGCGCTGGTCACCGTCACCGCCGTCACCGGCGAGCGCGACGGGCGCCGCGAGATCTCGACGATCGTCGTCCCGGCCGGGACGCCCGGCCTGACGGTCTCGCCGAAGTACTCGAAGGTCGGCTGGGCGTCCTCGGACACCCGCGGGCTCTTCCTCGACGACGTCCGCGTGCCCGCCGACCACCTGCTCGGCGAGCGCGGCCGCGGCTACGCGCAGTTCCTGTCGATCCTCGACGAGGGCCGGGTCGCGATCGCGGCGCTCGCGACGGGGCTCGCGCAGGGCTGCGTGGACGAGTCGGTCCGCTACGCCCGCGAGCGCGCCGCGTTCGGCCGCCCGATCGGGCAGAACCAGGCGGTGTCGTTCGCGATCGCGGACATGGAGGTGCGGGCGCACACCGCCCGGCTGGCGTACTACGCGGCGGCGGCCCGGCTGCTGCGCGGCGAGCCGGTCAAGAAGGAGGCGGCGATCGCCAAGCTCGTGGCGTCGGACGCCGCGATGGACAACGCCCGGGCCGCCACCCAGGTGTTCGGCGGCTACGGGTTCATGAACGACTACGCCGTGGGCCGCTTCTACCGCGACGCGAAGGTCCTGGAGATCGGCGAGGGCACCTCGGAGATCCAGCGGATCCTCATCGCCCGCGAGCTGGGCCTGTGACACCGCTGCGTTGACTTCACTGGGGGATAGGTCACGGCGCGGTCGACAGGCGCCGGGCCGGGCCGCAGGGTAGGACGGCGGCGGGGCGACGGGACCGCGGTCCCCGCCGCGTCCGGGCTCAGCGACGAGCCCCCGGGACGGGAGTGGGTGGCGATGGTGGTGCGGCTGGTCGTCGGGCTGGGGATGACGGTGGCCGCCCTGGCGCTGTCCGGCCGGCGCGCGTGGTGGCTCTACCGGCTGATCCGCTCCGGGCAGCCCGCCGAGGACCGCCGCGACCGGCTGGGCGAGCGGGTGCGCGCGCAGCTGGTGGAGGTCTTCGGGCAGCGGCGGCTGTTGCGCTGGTCCGTGCCGGGCCTGGCGCACCTGTTCACGTTCTGGGCGTTCCTGATCCTGGCGTCGGTGTACCTGGAGGCCTACGGGGCGCTGTTCGACCCCGACTTCCACATCCCGGTCGTCGGCCGCTGGCCGGTGCTGGGCTTCCTGCAGGACACGATCGCGGTGCTGGCGCTGGCGTCGCTCGTCGCCTTCTCGGTCATCCGGATCCGGAACGCCCCGCAGCGGCGGGCCCGGGCGTCGCGGTTCTACGGCTCGCACACCGGCGGCGCCTGGCTGATCCTGTTCATGATCTTCAACGTGCTGTGGACGATGTTCCTGTTCCGCGGCGCGGCCGCCGCGCTCGGGACGCTCCCCTACCGGTCCGGCGCCTGGGTCTCGCTCGCGGTCGGGCGGCTGCTCTCCGGGCTGTCACCCGCGTCCCTGCAGGTCCTGGAGACCGTCGGGCTGCTCCTGCACATCGGCGTGATGCTCGTGTTCACGATCATCATCGTCTACAGCAAGCACCTGCACATCTTCCTGGCGCCGGTGAACGTCGCCGCCAAGCGCCTGCCGAAGGCGCTGGGCCCGCTCGAACCGATCCGCCACGAGGGCCGGCCCGTCGACTTCGAGGACCCGCCTGAGGACGCCGCGTTCGGCCGCGGCAAGGTCGAGGACTTCACGTGGAAGGGGATGCTCGACTTCACCACCTGCACCGAGTGCGGGCGCTGCCAGAGCCAGTGCCCGGCGTGGCACACCGGCAAGCCGCTCTCGCCCAAGCTCGTGGTGATGGACCTGCGCGACCACCTGTTCGCGAAGGCGCCGTACCTCATCGGCGGCCGGGAGGGGCCGGAGGAGGGCGCGGTCGACTTCGCCGCGACGGGCGCGGGCGGGCACTCCGACGACGGACACCGGGGCGTCCCCGAGTCGGGGTTCGGCCGCGTCCCCGGGTCCGGCCCGGAGCAGGCGGCGCGCCCGCTCGTCGGGACGGCCGCCGCGGGCGGGGTGATCGACCCGGAGGTGCTGTGGTCCTGCACCACCTGCGGGGCGTGCGTCGAGCAGTGCCCGGTCGACATCGAGCACGTCGACCACATCGTGGACCTGCGCCGCCACCAGGTGCTGATGGAGTCGGAGTTCCCCTCCGAGCTCGGGGTGCTGTTCCGCAACCTGGAGAACAAGGGCAACCCGTGGGGCCAGAACGCCCGCAACCGGCTCGACTGGACGAAGAACCTGCCCTTCGACGTCCCGGTCTTCGACGGCGAGCTCTCCCCCGACGCCGAGTACCTCTTCTGGGTCGGCTGCGCCGGGGCGTTCGACGACAAGGCCCAGCGGACCGTCCGCGCGACCGCGGAGCTGCTGCACCGCGCCGGGGTCGGCTACGTCGTGCTCGGCCCGGAGGAGACGTGCACGGGCGACCCGGCGCGGCGGTCGGGCAACGAGTTCCTGTTCCAGATGATGGCGGCGCAGACGAAGGAGGTCCTCGACGGCGTGTTCGAGGGCCGGGAGCCGGGGACCCGCAAGATCGTCACGACCTGCCCGCACTGCCTGAACACCCTGGGGCGCGAGTACCCGCAGTTGGAGGGCCACTACGAGGTGGTCCACCACACGCAGCTGCTGAACACGCTGGTGCGGGAGGGGCGCCTGGTCCCCGTCGCGGCCCCCGACGACGGGGACGCCCGCACCGTGACCTACCACGACCCCTGCTACCTGGGCCGGCACAACGAGGTCTACGCCGAGCCCCGCGCGCGGGTCGGCGCGGCCGGCGCCACGCTGGCCGAGATGCCGCGGCACGCCGACCGCTCCTTCTGCTGCGGCGCCGGCGGCGCGCGGATGTGGATGGAGGAGAAGACCGGCAAGCGGATCAACCTCGACCGGGTCGACGAGGCGCTGGGCACCGGCGCGGCGGCGATCGCCACGGGCTGCCCGTTCTGCCGGGTCATGCTCGACGACGGGCTGACCCAGCGGCAGGGCGAGGACCAGGGGGCCGGGGTCGCGGTCCTCGACGTCGCCCAGCTCCTGCTGGCCGCGGTGCGGCGGGGGGACGGGGCGGGCGACGGCCGGGTCGACGACGTCGGCGCCGGCAGCCCGCACGGCTCCGACACGACGCCGGTGTCCGGCACGCAGGTGAACGGTGCCGGCCCGCCGTCCGCGGTCCGCGGCGACCCGGAGGGCGACGTCGCCGCGGGCGGCGGCCGCACGACCGGCGTGTGAGGGGGCCGGGCGGCGGCGGGTGGCGGTCGTCGGGGCGGCGGGGGGCGGGGGCGGGTGGTTGGGTGTCCGCGTGGACACCGACGTGGACGTGGTCGAGGAGTGGACGCGGGCGCAGGCGCGGGTGATCGGGCTGGTCGAGGACCTGCCGCCCGACCGGGCCGCGCTGCGGGTGCCGGCGTGCCCGGACTGGACGGTGCGCGACCTGTTCTCGCACGTGGTCGGCCTCGGCACGGACGTCCTCGCCGGCGACGAGCCCGCCGACCACAACGCGGTGTGGACCGGGCGCCAGGTCGCGCTGCGGCGCAGCCTCGACGTCGCCGCGCTGGTCGCGGAGTGGTCGGACGCGACCGAGCAGATGCGCGCCTACCTGCGCGACGACCCCCGCCCGCTCGGCGACGTGATCATCCACGAGCAGGACCTGCGGGGCGCCCTCGGCGTCCCCGGCGCGCAGGACACGCCCGGGCTGCGCGCCATCCGGGACCGGTTCGCCCCGCGGTTCGGCGGGCGGGTGGCGGAGCTGCCGCCGGTCGCCCTGGTGGGGCAGGCGTGGTCCTGGACCTCGCACGGCTCCGCCGAGGACGCGCCGACGGTCCTGCGCGCCCCCGACTTCGACCTGGCCCGGGCCCTGGTCACCCGCCGCTCGGCCGCGCAGCTGCGCGCGTGGACCGTCCGCGGCGACGTGACGCCCTACCTCGACGCCTTCGCGGCGCTGGGCCCGCTGCCGGCCGTCGACCTCACCGAGTCCTGATCACGGGCGGCGGGCCAGCTCCAGGAAGGGCGCCAGCGCGTCCGGGTCCTGCAGCGCGTCGCGGCTGACGGCCCGGTCCGGGTCCGCCCCGGCCAGGATCCGCTTGACCGGGACCTCGCACTTCTTGCCGCTCAGCGTCCGCGGCACGGCGTCCACGACGAGGAAGCGGTCCGGCACGTGCCGCGGGGAGAGCTCCTCGCGCAGCGCCGCCCGGAGCCTCGGCTCGACGTCGTCCAGCGCGGCGCCGCCGGCGAGCACGACGAAGCAGAGCAGCTCCCCGTCGTCCGAGCCCAGCGACGACGTGTCGACCACCAGCGAGTCGGCGACCTCGTCGAACCCCTCGACGACGGCGTAGAGGTCGGCGGTGCCCATCCGGACGCCGCCGCGGTTGAGCGTCGAGTCGCTGCGCCCGGTGATGACGAACGAGCCGCGCGGGGTCGCCCGCACCCAGTCGCCGTGGCGCCAGCGGCCGGGGAAGTCGGCGAAGTAGGCCTCCCGCAGCCGGCTGCCGTCCGGGTCGGCCCACAGCGCCACCGGCATCGACGGCATCGGCGCGGCGACGACCAGCTCGCCGACCTGCGCGGGGTCGTCGGACAGCGGCAGGTCACGGCCCTCGGCGTCGACGGCGTGCACGTCGACGCCCAGCGCCGCGCAGGACAGCTCGCCCCGCCACACCGGCACCGTCGGGGCGCTGGTGAGGAACGCGGTGCACACGTCGGTGCCGCCGGACATGGACGAGATCTGCACGTGCGCGCCGACCGCGTCGGTGACCCACGCGAACTGCTCGGGCGCGAGCGGCGAGCCGGTGGAGCCGAGCACGCGCACCGAGGACAGGTCGTGGTCGGCGCCCGGGGTCAGGCCGGCCTTCTGGCACGACTGCAGGTAGGGCGCCGACACCCCGAACAGCGTCACCCGGTGCCGCTGCGCGAGCGCCCACAGGGTGTGGAGGTCCGGGTGGGCGGGGCTGCCGTCGTACAGGACGACCGTCGCGCCCACGAGCAGCCCCCCGACCAGGAAGTTCCACATCATCCAGCCGGTGGTGGTGAACCACAGGAACCGCTGGCCCGGGCCGAGGTCGTAGTGCAGGGCGAGCGCCTTGAGGTGCTCGAGGACGATCCCGCCGTGGCTCTGGACGATGCCCTTCGGCAGCCCGGTCGTGCCCGAGGAGTAGAGCACCCACAGGGGGTGGTCGAACGGGACGGGCGTGAACTCCAGGGGCGCCGGGTCGGCGGTCAGGTCGGCCCAGGAGGTCGTCCCGGGGAGCGCCGCCGCCGGGTCGAGGTGGGGCACGAGCACCGTCGCCCGCAGCGTCGGCAGCTTCGCGCGCAGCGTCGCCACCCGCTCGCGGATGTCGAAGGCGCGGCCGTTGTAGCGGTAGCCGTCCACGGCGACGAGCACGGTGGGCTCGATCTGGGCGAAGCGGTCGAGCACGGCGCGCGACCCGAAGTCGGGCGAGCACGACGACCAGACCGCGCCGAGCGAGGCCGTCGCGAGGAACGCGACCACGGCCTCGACGGAGTTCGGCACCACCGCGACCACCCGGTCCCCGACGCCGACCCCGGCGGCGGCCAGGCCGGCGCGGGCGCGGGCGACGAGGTCGCGCAGCTCCGCGTGGGTGAGGGTCCGCTCGGTCCCGTCCTCCCCCACCCCGACGAGCGCCGGTTCGTCGTCGCCCCGCCCGGGCCCGGCGGCCAGCGCCTGCTCGGCGTAGTTCAGCGTCGCGCCCGGGAACCACTCGGTGCCCGGCATCTCCCGGCGGCCCAGCGTCGCCGTCGGCCGGTCGTGGAAGCGCACGCCGAGGTGCTCGGCGACGGCCGACCAGAACCCGTCGAGGTCGGCGACCGACCAGGCGTGCAGGCCGGCGTAGTCGTCCTCGTCGACCTCGACGCCCCGGTGCGCGCGGACCCAGCGGGCGAACCCGGCGATGCGGGTGTCGCCCGCGGGGTCGGGGGTCCAGAGCACGGGAGGAGCCTCGGCAGCCATCCGGCCATTGAGCCCACCCCCGGCGACGCCGGTCAACCCCGGCGCGGGCGCGCGGACGGGGTCCGGCGCGGCGGGGGCCCTGAGGCTCCTCTCAGCGCCGTCCCCCGCCGGGCGCGGTAGGTTCCTGGCAAGGTCATCGCGAGCCAGCACTCAGCACCGGGAGCGGCGACGTGCCACCCCTTCCCGAGCGACAAGGACGGCCGATCGTGTCAGGTCCCCGTGGCGGCCGGCGGTCCCGGCAGGCGGTGCGCTGACCATGCTCCGGCTCACCCGCGTCAGCAAGGTCTACCGGACCGGCACCATCGAGGTCCGCGCCCTGGACGACGTCTCGCTGTACGTCGAGCAGGGCGAGATGGTCGCGATCATGGGGCACTCGGGGTCCGGCAAGTCGACGATGATGAACATCCTCGGCTGCCTCGACGCCCCGACCAGCGGCACCTACCTGCTCGACGGGCAGGACGTCGGCAACATGACCGACAACCAGCTCGCGCGGATCCGCAACCGCAAGATCGGCTTCGTGTTCCAGTCGTTCAACCTGCTGCCCCGGACCACCGCGCAGCGCAACGTCGAGCTGCCGCTGGTGTACGCCGGCGAGGGCGACCGCGGGCGTCGGGCCAAGGCGGCACTGGCGGCGGTCGGGTTGGGCGCGAAGACCGCCAGCATGCCGAACGAGCTCTCCGGCGGCCAGCAGCAGCGGGTCGCCATCGCCCGCGCGCTGGTGACGAACCCGTCGATGATCCTCGCCGACGAGCCGACGGGCGCGCTGGACAGCGTCTCCACCGAGGACGTCATGAGGCTGCTCGTGCAGCTCAACGAGGCCGGCCGGACCATCGTCATCATCACCCACGAGGACGACGTCGCGACCTACGCCACCCGCGTCGTGCGCCTGGACGACGGGCACATCGTCAGCGACGCGTTCCAGCACCAGCGGCAGGTGTCGCGGTGAACCTGCTCGAGGCGCTGCGGATCGCCTTGCGGGCGCTGCGGGCGAACCGCCTGCGCTCGGTGCTGACCACGACGGGCATCATCATCGGCGTCGCGGCGGTGATCGCGCTGGTCGCGCTGGGCAACGGCATCCAGGCGGGCTTCACCGAGCAGTTCGCCTCGCTGACGACCCAGATCCAGGTCACCCCGTCGCAGGACGACCAGTCCGCGCGGCCGATCACCGACGCCGACGTCGACGCGCTGGCCGACCGGGGCGACGCCCCGGACATCGCCTCCGTCACGCCGGTGGTCGCGGGCAGCGCGCTGCTGTCGCAGCAGGGCGACCAGGGCTACCGGACGGCCATCACCGGCACCGTCGCGAACTACGCCGACGTCACCGACCTCGAGCTGGTCACCGGGTCGTTCTTCGACGAGCAGCAGGAGCGCAGCAAGGACAGGGTCGTGATCCTGGGGACGCGCCCGGTCGCCGAGCTGTTCGCCGGCGACGCCGGCGGCGCGATCGGGCAGAAGATCCGGATCGGCCGGGCGTCGTTCCGGGTGATCGGCGTGGCGAAGCCGACCCAGTCCGACGACGTGGCCTACATGCCGCTGGAGGCGGCCCGCAGCTACGTCCTCGGTGGCGTCGACAAGGTCGACCGGGTGATCGTCGTCGCCACGTCCGGCGCAGCGGTTCCCGCGGCCGTGGCGCAGGTCAACACCATCCTCGACAACCGCCACAAGATCACCGACACCACCGAGCGCGACTACGACGCCGAGGCCCAGCAGTCCACGATCGACGACGCGTCGCAGTTCCTGTCCTTCCTGACGCTGTTCACCAGCGCCATCGCGGGGATCTCGCTGATCGTCGGTGGTATCGGCGTGGCCAACATCATGCTGGTCTCGGTCACCGAGCGGACCCGCGAGATCGGCATCCGCAAGGCCATCGGCGCGACGCGGCGGGCGGTGCTGCAGCAGTTCCTGCTGGAGTCGACGGTGCTGGCGGGGCTGGGCGGGCTGCTCGGCGTGGGCGTCGGGCTGGGCCTGACGTCCGTCGCCGGGTTCGTGCTGCCCCGCCTCGTGCCGGACTTCCCCGTCCCGGCGGTGTCGGTGGGCTCGGTGGTGCTCGCGCTGGGGGTCAGCCTCGTGATCGGTCTGGTCGCGGGTGGGTATCCGGCGAACCGCGCGGCGCGCCTGCGCCCGATCGAGGCGTTGCGGTACCAGTGAGCCCACGATCCCGTCCGGCGGCCGCACCGTGGCCGTTCCGTGACCACGACCGGATGAGATGGGCCGGGTCGCACCGGTCGGGGACGACGGTGCGACGACCGGGGACGACGGCGAGCGAGGGAGCGTGATGAGCCAGGACACGGTGGCGGCCGGACCGGACACCGGACGGCAGCGCCGACGCCGGCTGATCCTGATCGGGGCGATCGCGGTCGCCATGGTCGTGGCGGTCAGCCTCGTGGCGGTCAGCTGCCTGTCGCAGCCCACCGCGACCCCGCCGACGGTCCGGGTCGACCGCGGTCCGGTGGCGCTGGCGGTGTCGGCGTCGGGCAACATCGCCCCGTCCGGCCAGCAGAAGCTCGGCTTCGCCAACGGCGGCACCGTCAGGGAGCTGGCGGTCAAGGTCGGCGACCGGGTGCAGCCGGGCCAGGTCCTGGCGAGGATCGACGACACCGAGGCCCAGCAGACCCTCCTGCAGCGCCGGGCGACGCTGAACCAGCAGCTCGCCACGCTGGACAAGCTCCGGGGCGGCGTGTCGGTGACGACGTCGCAGGCGACGCTCGCGCAGGCCCGCGACGCCGAGGCCGCGACCCGCCGGCAGGTGGAGGCGACGAACGCCGCGAACCGGTCGGCCACCGCGCAGGCCCGCAACCAGCTGCGGTTCGACCAGACGGCCCTGGACCGCGCCGAGGACCAGCTCGAGGCCGACCGGGACTCGTGCGAGGCGAGCCCCCGCGCGACCAGGGGCGCGGCCAGCGCCGCCGCGGCGCCACCCGCGGGCGGCGCGGCCACCGGCGGTGTCGCGACCGGGGGCGCCGCCACCGGCGGTGCGGCCACCGGGGGTGTCGCGACGGGCGGTGCGGCCACCGGAGGCGTCGCCACGGGTGGCGCGACCACCGGGGGTGTCGCCACAGGCGGCGCGACGACCGGC
>DASVUG010000062.1:0-16134 GCA_036387155.1 Pseudonocardia sp.
GCCCGCCGGCCCGGCGGGCGGCGGCACCCGGCGCCCCGGGTCGCCCGCTCCCGGGCCGGGCACGTCAGGCCGGCCCGAGGTCGAAGTGCAGCCCGGCGTCGGGCTCGCGGACGACGACGCGCCCGCCCACGCGCGAGAGCACCGGTCGGTACGTGCGCACCTCCCGCTGCCCGGCCGCCTCGACGACGGCCGCCGCGGCGGGGTACGCCGCGAGCTCCTCCAGCGTGTGCCGCGTGGGTGGCAGCAGCTGCAGCTCCCCGGCGCGCGCCCCCGCCAGGGCCTCCGCCGGCGACCACCAGGTCGCCTCGACCGCCTCGGTGGTGTGCGCGTCCGCCTCCTGCCCCGGAGGCAGCAGCGCGACGAAGAACGCGGTGTCGTAGCGGCGGGGCTCGCCCGTCGGCGTCACCCACCGCGCCCACGGCGCGAGCAGGTCCGCGCGCAGCGCCAGGCCGGCGGCCACGAGGACCTGCGGCAGGGTGCGGCGGCGTGCCACGAGGTCGTCCCGGGCCCGGGCGTCGACGGTGCCGCTGCGGCGCTCGTCCCGGTCGTCGCGCTCGCGGCCCGGGGCGGCTCCGCCGGGGCCGGCCAGCAGCACGCCGCACTCCTCGAAGGTCTCCCGGACGGCGGCCACCACGGCGGCTGCGGCGGTGTCGGTCGGCCAGCCGAAGCGCCGCCCCCACCACGCCGCGTCCGGACCGCGCCAGTCGAGGGCGTCCGGCCGGTCGAGGGCGTCGGGCCGGTCGCCCGCGTCGACGCTCCCACCCGGGAACACCGTCATGCCGCCGGCGAAGGCCATCGCGCGCACGCGGCGCTGCAGGAAGACCTGCGGACCGGCGGGCCCGTCGCGCAGCAGCGCGACGGTCGCCGCGGGCCGTGCGGCCGGTGCGGGGGGCACCTTGCGGACCTTAGACCCGGAACCGTGGACACGGCCCGGGCCGGGCGCCCGGTCCTGCCGCCGCTCAGCCCACGAGGTCCGGGGGGCCCCCGTCCGGGCCGCCGGGGTGGGCCCGCCCGTTGACGGCGCGTCCGTTGCGCCCGGCGCGCCGGTACGGCCGCGGCCGCCGCTCCCCGTCGGTGAGATCGGCCTGCAGCCGGGCGAGCACCTCGTGCTCCGTCGCGCTGAGCTCGTCGCCGTCCGACGCCGCCGGGACGGCGTCGGGCGGCGGAGCGGGGTGCGCCGGCCCGTCGCCGTCGTCGGCGGGACGCGCAGGACCGGGGATCAGCGGCTCGGGGACCGGCGGCCGGCCGAGCGCACCGCCCGGCCCGGGGCGCCGGGTCCGGCGCGGCAGCCCGACCTCCGGCGGCTCCGGGCGGTCGGGTCCGCCGCCCGGGCCCCGCCCGGGCTCGCCCGGTCCGGTCGGTGCGTCGCTCAACAGCGGGCCGCCGTGGTCGGGCGGCAGGTCGGGGGCGGGGCCGAACAGCGGGTCGTCGTGGAAGGACACCCCGCCGGACGGCGGCGCGTCCGGCGAGACGCCTCCAGCGGTGGGCTCCTCGGCCTGCGGCGCGGGCAGCGGGTTCGGCCGGGGTCGGGGCCGTGGCCGCGGCGGGCCGTCGGGCCCCGCGGCCGGCTCACCACCTCCCACTGACGGGTCGACCCGCCCCGTCGGCGACTCGAACAACGACGGCCCGTCCGTGCCGGGTCTGGCGCCGAGCGGCAGGATCTGTCCACCCTCCCGCCCGCCGCGCCCGTTCCGCGCGGTGCGCCGGGGCAGGGACTGCTCCGCGTGCGCGGGGGTGCGGGTCGGGTCGACGATCCGCGAACCCCGTCCCGCGGGCGGGTCGACCGATGGGTGCGCGGCTGGCGGCACACCGTCGGCGTCGTCCGGCGCGGCGCCGTCCCACCGGCCGCCGGGCCGCAACCACCCGGCCGTGGACCCGGTCGGCGGCCTGGGGTCGGGTCCGGCGGCCGGGGCGGGGCCCGACGGCGCGGGGTCGTCGCGGAGGTCGTGCCTGCCCCCGTCCCGGGACCCGCCCGGCCATCCGGTCGCCGGCGTGCTGGAGCCGGGATCGCCGTCCCACGTGGGACCGGCACCGGAGCTGCCGTCCGTCGGACCGGGTGTCGGCGGCTCGCGGTCGTCGATCCACACGAAATCGGGCCGCCGGCCGTGGTCCGGCGGGGTCTCCGGATCGTCGTCCCACGGGGAACCGGACCGCGGGGCGTCGTCCTGGGGGACGGGTGCCGAACTCCGGGCCTCGTCGCTCCACACCGGGTCGAGCCGAGGATCGTCCCTGCGGGGGAGCGTCCCGGCGTCGAAGTCGTTGTTCCACGTGAAACCAGGCCCGGGGTCGTTCACCGGGCCGAGTGGCGGGGCGGCGGAACCGGGGCCGAGGTTCCACGTGAAACCGGAGGCGAGCGCGTCCGCGGCGGGGGTGCGGCGCGGGAGGTCGGTGCCCGGCGCCGGGGGCTCCGCCCACGGCGGGGCGGGCGGTGCGGAGTCGGCCGGGACGGGGCCGTCCACCGGTGTGCCCGCCGCGGTCGGGTCGGCCGTGACCGGGTCGGACGGCACCGGGTCGGGCGCGGGACCCGCCGGTCGGGGCATGGCCCAATCGCCGGAGCGCCAGTCCTGGTCCCAGTCCTGCGGGACGTCCACGGGGGAGCGCGGTACGGGCTCGGCGGACCCGGCGCCGTCGGTGCCGTTCGGGGCGTCGGACGATGCCGTCGGGACGCCGCGTCCCGGCGTGCCCGGCCCGGACGGCTCCCGCAGCGGGACGAGGAGCGACGGGTCCAGGGGCCGGCGGAACGGGTCCGTCACGGGCGCGAAGTCGGGCGCGAAGTCGGGTGTCGGGTCGGGCGGGGAGTCGGGCGCCGGATCGGGTCCGGTGGCCCCGGCCGGGCGCCACACGTCCGGCGCGCCGGGCTCCGACGGGCGGTCGTCCGGGCCGGCCGGGAGGTCGGTGGCCTCGGGTGGCGGGTCGGCGGGGTCGGCCCGGCGGCGCCGACCCGGCAACGGTCGGGGCGCGCCGGCCGGCGGTGCGCCACCGTCGGCGCCCACCGATGGCGTGAACAGCGAGTCCCGGCCGCCCCCACCGTGCCGGCTCCCCGTGGTGACGTCCGCCGGGGTCGTCGGCGGCGCCTCCGCGCCGTCGGCGTCGGGCTCCGCCGCCGAGGCCCGGTCCGACACCGCCGTACCGGCGCCCGCCGACGCCGTGCGAACGCCGTTCGCCCCCACCGCGCGGGCCCCCTCGAGCGCCGCGACGTGGTACGCCGGCAGCGGGGCGCCGGTCGGGAACACCTCCACGGCGGCGGGCGCGCCGGCGCGCTCCAGCTCCGTCGCGAGCAGGTAGGCCAGCACGTCCGCGGCCCGGTCCGGCTCGGCCTCGACCAGCACGACCGCCCACGGCACCGGGCCCGGCGCGGCCCCGGCGGGCGTGCACCGCCAGGTCAGGTGCAGGGTGCAGCCGGCCAACCGGCGTTCGGGCAGCGCCGTCAGGGCCGCCACGACCGCGTCGGCGGACGCCGCATCGGCGGAGAACCGGTGCGGTGTGCCGTCCTCGGCCGACGCCCGCGGCAGCGCGCCGTCGACGTCGAGGTCGGTCTGCGCGGCACCGGCTGCGGCGACGACGGCCTCGCGCAGCGGCGGGGGAAGCGCCACCTGCTCGGCCACGAGCGCCGCGCTCACCAGCTCCACGGCCTGGCCGGCCTCGCCCACGGCGAGCAGCTCGCGGGCCCAGCCCAGCAGGTCGTCGTCGACGCGCCCGGCCAACCCGAGCAGCAGGTCGTGCAGCGGGGACGCCGACGTGCCCACACGCTCGATCATCGGGACCTCCTCGGCGGCGGGGCCGCCTCGCGCGCGGGGATCGGGGGGAGCGGTGACGCCGCGCGCAGCGTCACGGGGCCGTGCCTGTTGCGCCTATCGACCGGGGGTGGCCGCGCGGGGAGCGGGGCGGTGCCAGAGCAGGGCCGAGCCGTCGAGCGCGGCCCGGTGGTACGCCGACGGGGCGCCGTCGGCCGGGAGCACCTCGACGCACGGCGCGGGGTCGCCGTGCGCGCGCAGCACCCGAGCCAGCGTGCCGGCCAGCACCCACGGCCGGGAGCCGCGGGTCCGCACCAGCACCACACGGTGGGCGTGCGGCCCCCCGGCGCGGACGGCCTGGCGCAGCTCGACGCACCCCGCGTCGCCGCGGACGACGGCCAGCACGCTCAGCGCGGCCACATCCGGTTCGGGGCCCGGACGAAACGTGGCGTCCGGGCCGTCGGGGGCGGGGAGGGCCGAGATCGCGTCGAGCACCCGCCGCGACGCCCCGCGCTCGCCGACGGCGGTCTCCAGCAGGTCGCGCTCCTCGTCGGTGAGCCCGACCCGGTGCCGCAGCAGCGCCCGGGGCAGCATCGCGGCCACGGCCTCGTGCGCGTCGCCGGCGAGCCACTCGCGCAGCCGCCACAGCAGCCGGTCCGGCAGCCGCCCCGCGAGCCGGACGAGCAGCGCGTGTCCGGCGACGTCCGCCGCGTCGTGACCGGCGGTGCCGGGGTGCCCGGCCTCGGCGCTCACAACAGCTCCACCACGATCTCGACCTCGACGGGCGAGCCGAGCGGCAGCTCGGCGACCCCGACGGCGGAGCGGGCGTGCCGGCCCCCCTCGCCGAACACCTCGCCGAGCAGCTCCGACGCGCCGTTGATCACCGCGGCCTGGTCCGTGAAGCCGGGCGCCGACGCGACGAACCCGACGACCTTCACCACGCCCGCGACGGCGTCCAGCCCGACCAGCGCGTCCACCGCGGCGAGGGCGTTGAGCGCGCAGAGCCGGGCGAGGCCGTGCGCCGTACCGGTGTCGACCTCGGCGCCGACCTTGCCGGTGGCGGGCAGGGCCCCGTCGACGAACGGCAGCTGCCCGGCCGTGAACACCAGCGACCCGCTGCGCCGCGCCGGTATGTACGCCCCCGCCGGCGGCGCGACCGTCGGCAGGGTCAGGCCGAGCCCGCGCAGCCGCTCGTGGGGCGACGTCGCGCCGGGGCCGGTCACCGGCCGGGACCGTCCGGCACGGGGCGCTTGAACCAGCCGACCAGCTGCTCGGGGTTCAGCCCCGGCGTCACCGTGACCAGCTCCCAGCCGTCGCGGCCGAAGTTGTCGAGGATCGCCTTGGTGTTGTGGATCAGCAGGGGAGCGGTGAAGTACTCCCACCGGGTGACCGCGGCGCCGGGGGTCGTCATGGCCGGTCACTGTAGCCAGTGCGGTCATCCCACCCGGGGTCGCCCGCTCGAACGGGCCGGGTACCCGCTCCATTGCCTACGCTGGGCCCGTGGATGCCTCCGGCTGGCCGGCCGCGCTCTCCGCGGTGCGGCTGCACGTCGTGTCCGGCAAGGGCGGCACAGGGAAGACGACGGCCGCAGCCGCGTTGGCCCTCGCGCTCGCCACCGGGGGGCGGCGGACGCTGCTCGTCGAGGTGGAGGGCCGCCAGGGGATCGCCCAGGTCTTCGACACCGCGCCGCTGCCCTACGAGGAACGCAGGATCGCCGTGGCCCCCGGCGGCGGGGAGGTGCGCGCGCTGGCCGTCGACCCCGAGGCCGCGCTGCTGGAGTACCTGGAGATGTTCTACCGACTCGGCGTGGCCGGCCGGACGCTGCGCCGGATGGGCGCCGTCGAGTTCGCCACGACGCTGGCACCCGGGCTGCGCGACGTGCTGCTGACCGGCAAGGCCAAGGAGTGCGTGGCGCGCACGGAGCGCGACGGGCGACCGGTCTACGACGCCGTGGTCGTCGACGCCCCGCCGACCGGCCGCATCGTGAACTTCCTCGACGTCACCCGGGCCATGTCCGACCTCGCCCGCAGCGGCCCCATCCACTCCCAGAGCGAGGGCGTGGTGGCGCTCGTGCACTCGCCGCGCACGGCCGTGCACCTGGTCACGCTGCTGGAGGACCTGCCCGTCACCGAGACGCTCGAGACCGTCGCGGAGCTGCAGGCCGCCGACCTGCGCCCGGGCGCGGTGGTCGTGAACCGGGTCCGGCCGCAGTGGCTGCCCGCCCGCTCGGTCGGCGCCGCGGCGGACGGCCGGGTGGACGCGGGCCGCCTGCGCTCCGGCCTGGCCACGGCCGGCGTGGACCTCGCCCCGGAGGTGCTCGACGGCCTGGTCACCGAGACCGTCGAGCACGCCGTTGCCGCCGCGGCCGAGGCGGCGGCGACGAAGCGGCTGCGCGCGGCGGGCCGGCCGCTGCTGGAACTGCCGAACCTGGTCGACGGGGTCGACCTCGGCACGCTCTACGAGCTGGCGGACGCGCTCGTCGCGCAGGGCGTCACGGCCGGTGCGAGGGTGGGCGCATGAGCGCGGAAGCGCGGACGGGGGAGCCACGCCCGGGTCCGGCCATGGACGTCGACGCCTTCCTGGACGACCCGGCGGTGCGCATCGTGGTGTGCTGCGGCTCGGGCGGGGTCGGCAAGACGACCACCAGCGCGGCGCTGGCGGTCCGGGCCGCGGACCGCGGGCGGCGGGTCGCCGTGCTGACCATCGACCCGGCGCGCCGCCTCGCCCAGGCCCTCGGCCTGTCGGAGCTGGGCAACGAGCCGGGGCGGGTCGCGGGTGTTCCGGCGGCGGCCGGCGGGGACGCGGACGCGCCGCTGCCGGGTGAGCTGCACGCGATGATGCTGGACATGCGCCGGACCTTCGACGAGATGGTCCAGGCGCACAGCACGCCGGAGCGGGCCGAGGCGATCCTCGCGAACCCCTTCTACCAGACGATCTCCTCGTCCTTCTCGGGCACGCAGGAGTACATGGCGATGGAGAAGCTCGGCCAGCTCGCGGGCACCGGCCGGTGGGACCTCATCGTCGTGGACACGCCGCCGTCGCGCTCGGCGCTGGACTTCCTCGACGCGCCCCAGCGCATGTCGACCTTCCTCGACGGCCGCATGATCCGCCTGCTCTCCTCCCCGGCCCGGGCCGGCGGGCGCGGGCTGCGCAAGGTGCTGGGCGCGGGTTTCGCGCTGTTCGCCAAGGCGGTGTCGACGATCCTGGGCGGCCAGCTGCTGGCCGACGCGTCGGCCTTCGTCCAGGCCTTCGACACGATGTTCGGCGGCTTCCGCGAGCGGGCCACCGCCACCTACGCGCTGCTGCGCTCGCCGGGGACCGCGTTCGTCGTGGTCGCGGCACCCGAGCCGGACGCGCTGCGCGAGGCCGCCTACTTCGTCGACCGGCTGCGCAGCGAGCGCATGCCCCTGGCCGGGCTCGTGCTCAACCGCACCCACCCCGTGCTCGCGCCGCTGTCGGCGACCCGCGCCCGCGACGCCGCGGCCGAGCTGGCGGGCGCGCCGCTCGCCGCCGCCGTGCTGCGCCTGCACGCCGACCGCGTGGACCGCGCCACCCGCGAGGAGCGGCTGCTCACCCGTTTCCGCCGCGCCCACCCGGCCGTCGCCGTCACCCGCGTCCCGGCCGTCGCCGGCGACGTCGCCGACCTCGCCGGGCTGCGTGAGATCGGCGCCCGGCTCGCCGCGGGCGACCCGCGCCCCGCGGCCGTCACCCTCGACGAACCCGAACCCGAGCCCGCCGCGCTGACCTGACACGACCGCCGGCCCGCGTCCGTCAACCGGCCCGCGCTTCGGTGTCGGCGGCGCCGGCGGCGTAGTGCGCGTCCCGGGCCGCGAGCAGCATCCGCGCCCACGACGTGACGTCCGGCCGCGCCCGCAACAGCGCCCGCCGTTGCCGCTCGGTCATCCCGCCCCAGACCCCGAACTCGATCCGCTCGTCCAGCGCGTACGCCAGGCACTCGGTGCGCACGGGGCACGACCGGCAGAAGCCCCGCGCCTCGCGCTGGCGCGCCCCCGTCACGAACAGCCCCTCCGCGTCGCGGGTGCGGCACCGCGCCGCCGTCCGCCAGTTGCGGCTTCCCGGCCCGCCGCGCCCGGACGCGGCGGGTTCCGGCGCGCCGTGCCCCCACGCACCGCCGTCCTGCACACCCCCGTCCTTCGCTCCGCGGTCCTCCCGCACGCCGTCCACCGACCCGCTGTGCTCCGCCATGCTGTGCTCCGCTCTCGTCGGCGCCCCCGAATCCCGGGCGCGACCACCACGGACGAATCGTCGGGGCCCGCGGTTCCACCCGGCAGCCGGCAGATCTACTCAACCGCCCCGCCCGGACCCCGTCACGATCCGGTGACGCCCCGGTCCGCGTGGTGGTCGTCGCCGGAGCACGCCTCCGGCGCGGGTAGCCTGGACGATCGTGAAGCCGCCCCGTCACCTCCTCCGGCCGCTCGCCCTCCTGCTGGGGGCGTGCCTGGTGGCGGGGGTCCTGGCCGCGGGCATGGCGTTCCCCGCCGCCCTGGGCCTGGGCCTGGTCTCCGACCAGGCGGGCGACAGCGTGAACAGCGTGTCGACGGACCTCACCACCGGCCAGCTCCCGCAGACCTCGACGATCACCGACTCCGCCGGGGCGCCGATCGCGTACCTGTTCGACCAGAACCGCGACCAGGTGTCGGCGGACAAGATCTCCCCGGCGATGAAGGCGGCGATCGTCGCGATCGAGGACCGGCGCTTCTACCAGCACCAGGGCGTCGACTGGCAGGGCACGGCCCGGGCCGTCGTCGCGAACTCCGCGTCCGGTGACGTCGTGCAGGGCGCCTCGACGCTGACGCAGCAGTACGTGAAGAACTACCTGCTCTACGTCGAGGCCCAGAGCGAGGCCGAGCGGCTCAAGGCCACCGAGCAGACGCCCGCGCGCAAGCTGCGCGAAGCGCGCATCGCACTGCAGATGGAGCGGTCGCTGTCCAAGGAGGAGATCCTGGACCGCTACCTGAACATCGTGTTCTGGGGCAACGGCGCCTACGGCGTCTCCGCCGCCGCCCGCACGTACTTCAACACCACACCGGAGAAGTTGACGGTCCCGCAGGCCGCGCTGCTCGCCGGCATGGTGCGCTCGACGACCCAGTTCGACCCCGTCGCGCACCCGCAGGCGGCGCTGGAGCGCCGCAACCTCGTCATCGGGCAGATGCAGGAGCAGGGGATGATCGACAACGGCCAGGCGCAGCAGGCGCTGGCCGAGCCGCTCGGCATCGCGGACCCGCTGGGCGCCCGCAGGAACGGCTGCATCGGAGCGGGCGACGCCGGGTTCTTCTGCAAGTACGTCACGGACTACCTGGCCGAGGCCGGCATCCCGATGGACCAGATCGTCCGCGGCGGCTACACGATCAAGACCACGCTCGACCGCAACGCCATGGAGAAGATGAAGGCGTCCCTGAACGCCGAGGTCCCGGCGGGCGCGCCGAACGTGGCCAACGTGATGGCGGTGGTGGAGCCCGGCCAGGACAAGCACAAGGTGCTCGCGATGGGGTCCTCGCGCACGTTCGGGCTGGACCAGAAGTCTCAGGAGACCAGCTACGGGCTGCCCTACGAGCCGGTCAACCTGGGCGCCGGCTCGGTCTACAAGATCTTCACGACGGCGACGGCCCTGGAGAAGGGGCTGGGCATCAACTACCTGATGGACGTGCCCCCGTCCGGCTACGCCTCGCCGATCTACGTCGACGGCAACGGCCGCCCCATCCCGGTGAACAACGCCGGCGACTACCCGCCGAAGCTGACGATCACCGACGCGCTCGCGAAGTCGCCGAACACGGCGTTCATCAAGCTCGAGGAGTTCACCGGCGTCCCGGACGTGGTCGACATGTCCGTCCGGCTCGGCATGAAGTCGCTGGCCACGACCCCGTTCGTGGACCCGAACACGGGGCGGCGGACGGACAGGTCGATCGCCGAGGTCACCAAGCAGCAGAAGCAGGCGTCGTTCACCCTCGGCGTGACGCCGACGAGCGTGCTCGAGCTGGCGAACGTCGGGGCCACGCTGGCCAGCAGCGGCAAGTGGTGCCCGCCCAGCCCGATCGACTCGATCACCGACCCGCGGGGCGAGCCGGTACCGGTCACCGAGGCCCCGTGCGACCAGGCGGTGGAGCCCGGGCTCGCGAACACCCTGCTCACCGCGATGAGCAAGGACGACCAGCCCGGCGGGACGGCCGCCGGCGCCGCGGGCCAGGTCGGCTGGGACCGGCCCATGGCGGGCAAGACCGGCACCACCCAGCAGCACAAGTCCGCGGCGTTCGTCGGCGTCACCCCGCAGGTGGCCGGGGCGGTCATCACGTTCGACAACTCGAGTTCGCCGCGGCCGCTGTGCGACGGCGCCGGTGCGCCGTTCCCGTGCGGCTCGGGCACCATCTTCGGCGGCAAGACCCCGGCGGAGACGTGGTTCGGGACGATGAAGCCCCTGCTGGAGGGCCAGCCCGTCGCGCCGCTCCCGCCGACGGACCCCCGCTACACCGAGGGCGGCGCCGAGTCCAAGGTGCCCGACGTGCGGGGCAAGGGCCAGAACGACGCCCGCGGGATCCTGGAGCGGGTCGGGTGGAAGGTGACGACGCGGCCGGCGGACAACCGCGCGCCGCGCGGCACCGTCGTCGGCCAGTCCCCGCTGGGCACCGCGCTGCCCGGGGAGACCGTCACCCTGCAGGTCAGCACCGGCCAGGTGCCCCCGCCGCCCCCGGCGCCGGGCGACGGCGGCGACGACAACGGCGACGGCGGCGGAGACGGCGACGGCGGCGGAGACGGCGACGGCGGCGGTGGTGACGGCGACGACGGTGACAACTGACGCCGCGCCCCGGCGCTCCCCGGTGTCCTGAGCGCGGTGTCCTGAGCGCGGTGGCCCGGCGCGCCGGACGTGCCGTGCGGCGGGGTCGTCGGACCCCCCGGCTACCCTGACCGGCACCGACGCCCGGTCGGGGGGCCGGTGCGGCGAGGAGGAGGTGGGGCCGGTGGTCTCGGACACCGTCCCGTCGTCCCCGTCGCCCCTGCCGGGTCCGTCCGGCCCGACGGCGCACCGGGTCCGCAGCGTCCTCGCCATCCCGGCCTTCCGCCGCCTGTGGCTGGTCACGGCGGTGTCCGCCACGGGGGACTGGCTGAGCCTGCTCGCGCTGTCCGCCCTGGCCACCCAGCTCACCACGGGCTACCAGGCCCAGAGCTTCGCCCTCGGCGGCGTCGTGGCCACCAAGCTCCTGCCGGCGCTGCTGCTCGGCCCGCTGGCCGGCGCGCTCGCCGACAAGTTCGACCGCCGCCGCGTCATGGTGGTCTGCGACGTCCTGCGCTGCGGGCTGTTCCTGTCGATCCCGCTGGTCGGCTCGCTGTGGTGGCTGCTGGTCGCCACGCTGCTGATCGAGATCTGCGCGCTGTTCTGGATCCCGGCCAAGGACGCGTCGGTGCCGAACCTGCTGCGCCGGCCGGACCAGGTCGAGACGGCGAACCAGCTCGCGCTGGTGATGACCTACGGCGTCGCCGTGATCACGGCGTCGGGGCTGTTCACCGTGGTCTCGTGGCTGGGCCGGTTCCTGCCGGGCCCCACGCCCGAGATCTCCACGGCCTACATCGCGCTGGCGTGCAACGGCCTGGCCTACCTGCTCACCGCCACCACCGTGTGGTTCCGCATCCCGGAGATCTCCGGCCGGCCGCAGCAGCGCCGTGACACCGCGCCCGGCCTGGTCGCCCTGCTGCGCGACGGCGCGCGGTTCGTCGCCGCCACCCCGCTCGTCCGCGGCCTCGTCGTCGGCATCATCGGGGCCTTCACGGCGGGCGGCATCGTCGTCGGGTCCGCCACGATCTACGCCGCCAGCCTCGGCGGCGGGAACGCCGCGTACGGGATCCTGTTCATCGCCGTCTTCGTCGGGCTGGCGCTCGGCATGGGCGCCGCGCCGCGGCTCGCCCGCCGGCTGCCGCACAACCGCCTCTTCGGCACGGCCATCGTCGCGGCCGGCTGCGCGCTCGTGCTGGTCGCGCTCGCGCCGCACCTGACGGTCGCGATCGCGGCGGTCGGGCTGGTCGGCGGGTTCGCCGGGATCGCCTTCCTGACGGGTCTGACGATCATCGGTTCGCAGGTCGCGGACGAGGTGCGCGGGCGGATCGTGGCGTTCGTCCAGTCGATCGTGCGGCTCACGCTGCTCGGCTCGATGGCGCTGGTCCCGCTGCTGGTCGGCCTGGTCAGCGCCCGGGACGTCGTCGTCGCCGGCTACCCGTTCCACATCGACGGCACCCGCATCGTGATGCTCGCGGGCGGCCTCGTCGCGGCGGTCGTCGGGATGCTCGCCTACCGGCAGATGGACGACCGGCGGACGGAGCCGCTGCTGCCGGACCTGCTGGCCGCGTTGGGCCGCGGCGTGCGGCGCAGCGGCCGGGGCGTGCTGATCGCCGTCGAGGGCGCCACCGCCGCGGAGACGGCCGTTCAGGCGGACCGCCTGGTCGACGCGCTGCGCGCCCGCGGCCACCGCGTCGTCGTGGCCGGCCCCGAGCAGCTGCACCACGACCCGCACGCCGGCGCGCTGTCGGGCGCGCGGGCCGGGGCGCTCGCCGAGGCGGCCGCGCGGGCGGACCTCGTCGAGCGGGTCGTCCGGCCGGCCCTCGACGCGGGCGACGTGGTGGTCGCGGACCGCTTCCTGGCCAGCCCGCTGGTCCGGCTCGGCGTCGTGGCGGACCGCATGCGCGCCGAGCTGGACGCCCGCGAGCTCGAGAGCCTGACGGCCTTCGCCACCGGCCGGCTCCGCCCGGACGTGTCGGTGCTGCTGGACCGCGCGCCCGCCGGCCCGGGCGCCGCTGCCGGCGACCCCGCCTCGCTGCCGGGCGAGGAGCACGTCCGCGTCCGCCGCCTCCTCACCCGGATGGCGGCGGCCGAGCCGCACCGCTACGTCGTGGTCGAGGCCGACGGCTCGGTGGAGCAGGTGGCCGACCGGGTCCTGTCCGCGCTCGTCCCCCTGATCCCCCCGCCGCCCACGGGGCTCGCCACCGGGTCGTCGGCCCGGGCTGCGCCATGAGCTCCGCCGATGATCCCCGGCGCCGGTGCGGCAGCCGCACCGGCGCGGCTCCCGCACCGCTCGCGGTGATCTCGGGCCGGCGATGACGGTCTGGGACGACGTCGTCGGCCAGCCCGAGGCCGTGGCCGAGCTGGTGACGGCCGCACGGGACTCGTCGGCGATGACGCACGCGTGGCTGTTCACCGGGCCGCCGGGCTCGGGCCGGTCCGTCGCCGCGCGGGCCTTCGCCGCCGCCCTGCAGTGCCCCCGGCACGGCTGCGGGGAGTGCGCCGCCTGCCGCACGACGATGCACGGCACGCACGCCGACGTCCGCGAGATCGTCCCCGAGGGGCTGTCGATCGGTGTGGACGACATGCGCGCCCTGGTCCAGATCGCCGCCCGCGCCCCGGCCACCGGGCGCTACCAGATCGTCATCATCGCCGACGCGGACCGGCTCACGGAGCGGGCCGCGAACGCGCTGCTCAAGGCCGTCGAGGAGCCGTCGGAGCAGACGGTCTTCCTGCTCTGCGCCCCCTCGGCGCACCCCGACGACGTGCCCGTCACCATCCGGTCCCGCTGCCGGGTGGTGGCACTGCGCAGCCCGTCCACCGCGGCCGTCGAGGCCGTGCTCGTGAACCGGGACGGGATCGACCCGGCGACGGCCGCGTGGGCGGCCTCGGTCTGTGGCGGCCACGTGGGGCGGGCCCGCCACCTCGCGACGGCCGCGGACGGCCGCGCCCGCCGCGAGCGCGTCCTCGCCGTCCCGCTCGGCCTGCGCGGCCTCGGCGACGCCTTCGCCGTCGCGGACGAGCTGGCCCGGGCCGCGAAGACGGAGGCGGACGAGCTCAGCGAGGGCCGGGACGCCGCCGAGCGCGAGGAGCTCGCCGTCGCCATGGGCGCGGGCGGGGTCGGCAAGGGCGTCGCGGCGGCGGCCCGGGCGGCACGGGCGGCGGAGAAGGGGCTCGAGAAGCGGCAGAAGTCGCGGGCCACGCGCACGCAGCGCGACGTCCTGGACCTCGCCCTGATCGACCTCGCCGGCTTCCTGCGCGACGTCCTCGTGGTCGGCAGCGCCGCCGAGGTGCCGCTGACCTGCCCGGACCGCGCCGCGGACGTCGAGCGGGCCGCTCGGCGGTGGACGCCCGAGTCGGCGCTGCGGCGGCTGGAGGCCGTGCTCGCCTGCCGGGACGCGCTCGACCGCAACGTCAAGCCGCTCGTCGCGCTGGAGGCGATGCTGGTGGCCGTCCAGCAGGGCTGACGCACCGCGACCACGGGTGAGGTGCGCCCGTCCCGCGGGGCGGTCGACCCACGTCCGACCCGATTGTGGACGGGCCCCCCGGGTAGCCCTGCGGACATGGCCGACACGAACATCTCCGACGACCGCGCCCGCAGGTTCGCCGCGGGCCTCCACGACCTCGACGAGAGCGGCGACGCAGCCGCCTTCGCGGAACAGTTCACCGACGATGCCGTGACCCAACGCTTCGACGCCCGCGGCGAGCGCCGCGGCGAGGTCGAGCAGTTCTGGCAGGAGTACCGCGCCCAGTTCCGGTCGATCAGCACGACGTTCTACGACGTCGTCGAGGGCGGCGACCGCTTCGCTCTCGAGTGGACCAGCGACGCCGAGCTGTCCGACGGCCGCCCGATCCAGTACCGCGGCGTGACCGTCATCGACCTGGACGGCGACAAGATCACGCGGCTGCGGACCTACTACGACTCGGCGCAGTTCGCGGCCACCACCGCCACCACGGCCTGATCGCGGCCCGACCGCGGCCTCCGAAGCCGCTGGCGACCCCGGTCCTCGCAGGGTCCCCGTCCTCCTCGCAGGAGTTGTGTCACCTGCGAGGAGTGCACGGGCTCTGCGAGGAGCGGGGCCGGTCCGCCGTCAGACCTCCGGGTCCACCCCGTGCCCGCCCTCGGCCGCCACCCCGCGCGTCGCGTGCGGCTCGGGCTGCGGGAGAGCGCCCGGGTCCGCGCCCGTGCCGGTCGCGAGCGCCGGGTTCTGCGCCCGCCCCGTCTCCGTGTCCAGCGTGCTCTGCGTGCCGCCCGTGGGCCCGACGGCCACGACGTCCCCCGACACCCCCGCGTCGACAGCCCGGCCGCCCGCCGGTGTGGCGGACCCCGTCCCGTCGTCCGGCTCGGTGTCCAGGGTCGACCGCGTCTGCTCCGACGGCCCCACCGCCACGGGGGCGCCGGGCAGGTCAGCGATGTCGGGCCCCCCGCCCGACGCCGGCGCCGCCACGGGGTGCGCGATCGCCGCGGCAGCCCCCGCGGCGCCCGCGCCGTCCAACTGGACCCCGCCCTCCTCGACCCGGCCCCGCCAGCCGCCCGTCGCGGTGCCCCGCTGCTCGATGAACTCCTTGAACCGGTCCAGGTCGGCCACGGCCTGGCGGTCGACCAGGTCGAACACGTCGGCGATCCGCTCGACGACCCCCTCCGGCTCGTAGTCCAGCGTCAGCCGCACCCGCGTCCGGTCCGGCCCGACCGCGTCGAAGTACACGGCGCCGGCGTTCGTCGTCCCGGTCGTCGCCGCCCACGCGACCTTCCGGTCCGGCACCTGCTCGAGGATCGCGGCGTCCCACTCCCGCCGCACGCCCGCGATCTCGGCGACCCAGTGCGTCAGGGCGGCGCCGATCTGCCGGACCTCCTGCACCGCCTGCATGAACCGGGGGAACTCCTCGAACTGCGTCCACTGGTCGTACGCCGTGCGCACCGGCACCTCGACCTCGATGGACCGCTCCACGTGCGTCGCCACTGCTGTTCTCCTCGTCGGTCGCCGGCTGTCGCCGCTACGTACCCGACGCCGCCCCCTCCGACCCGCCCCCGCGCGGCCGCTACACTCGTCCCCGCACCACCCGCCGCCTTAGCTCAGTCGGTTAGAGCGACGCACTCGTAATGCGTAGGTCTGGGGTTCGACTCCCCAAGGCGGCTCTGCGAGAACTTCCGGGTCAGGGCACATCCTGATCTTCTATCGCCTGGTCCGCCGGTGTGATCGTGGTGGACTCGGTCCGCACCTGGTCCGCACCAGCTTCGATCTTGGCCTCGTGGAGGCGCTGCGCGAGGGTGTCGAGGTCGTCAGCGAACAGGTGGGCGTACACGTTCAGCGTCACCGTCGGCGAGCTGTGGCCGAGCATCCGGGAGACCAGCACAACCGTCGCGCCGGCCTGGATCGCCAGGCTCGCGGCGGTGTGTCGCAGCCCGTGTGGAGTCACTCCCTCGACACCGGCCCGGACGGCCGCGGCGTCGAACACGTTGCGTCGGAAGTTGCCGTTCCGCAGGAACCCACCCTCCGGTGCCGGGAACACCAGTGCGTTGACCTCGCGTCCAGTGATGTGAGTCGCCAGCTGGGCGACAAGGAACGCGGGCACCGGCACCGAGCGGATCTCGTGGTCCTTGGGGGTGCCGACGAC
>DASVUG010000063.1:0-3503 GCA_036387155.1 Pseudonocardia sp.
GGTGGCGCGTGGCGCCGCGACGGCGGTGGCGACGACCACGACTCCGACGGCCGCGACCACCACGACTCCGACCACCACGACTCCGACGGCCGCGGCGGGGGCGGGAGCGACGACTCCGACTCCGACGACGGGGACGGGGACGGGGACGGCGGCGGGTCGAGCAGCAGCGCGTCGAGCAGCGGCTCCCGACCCGGCGTCTACACCCAGGTCGCGGCGTCCGCCGTGCCCGTCGGCGGCATCGAGACCGGCTCCTGATGCGCGCCCCCGCCCTCCTCGCCGCCCTCGTCGCCGCGGTTCTCGCCTGCGCCGGCTGCGGCACGGCGGCTCCGTCCTCCCCGCCCCCGCCCGCGGCGTCCGCCGGCCCGGCAGCGGCCGGTCCGCGCCTGACGCTGCGCATCCCCGACCTCGCCGTCGACGCCACGCTCAGCGAGCTCCACCGCGACGCCGCGGGCGCGCTCGAGGCGCCGCCCGTCACGCAGCCCCAGGTCGTCGGCTACTACGCCGAGGGCGTGCTGCCCGGCGACCGCGGACCGGGCCTGATCGCCGGACACGTGTCGGGCCGCCCCGAGGGCGCCGACCACTCGGTCCCGGGCGTCTTCGCGCGCCTCGGCGAGCTGCGCGTCGGCGGCCGCGTGACCGTGGACCGGGACGGGCTGCCGCTGACGTTCGAGGTGTACCGGACCGGGACGTTCCCCAAGGACGCCTTCCCGACCGGCGAGGTCTACGGCGACACCGCGCTCCCCGAGCTGCGGCTCGTCACCTGCGGCGGCACCTTCGACCCGGCCGCCCACAGCTACCGCGACAACGTCATCGCGTTCGCCCGGCTCGTGCCGTGACCACCTCCGGGCGGTACCGCGGCGGGGACCCGGTCCGGCGCCCCGGTTGACAGCGACGGCGGGTGCCACGACCGTGGCGCTCCGCCGCGCCGTCCGGGCTGCGGCGTCGCTCGAGGAGGCCGCCATCGCTGCGCAGGACGATCCGGGCCCGACCCGCGTCGAGCACGACCTCGTCGGCGACCTCGCCGTCCCCGCCGACGCCTACTACGGCGTGCACACCGTCCGGGCGCTGCGGAACTTCGCCATCAGCGGCACCCGGATCGGCGACCACCCCGAGCTGGTGGTCGCGCTGGCGGCGGTCAAGCAGGCCGCCGCGGAGGCCAACCGCGAGCTGGGCCTGCTCGGCCCGGAGCGCGCCGAGGCGATCGTCGCCGCCTGCCGCGAGATCCGCGAGGGCCGGCTGCACGACCAGTTCGTCGTCGACCCGATCCAGGGCGGCGCCGGGACGTCGACGAACATGAACGCCAACGAGGTGATCGCCAACCGGGCGCTCGAGGTGCTCGGGCACGGGCGCGGGCAGTACCGGCACCTGCACCCGCTCGACCACGTCAACGCCTCGCAGAGCACCAACGACGCCTACCCGACCGCGGTCAAGCTCGCCCTGCACCTGGCCTGCGAGCGCCTGCTCGACGCGATGGAGGAGCTGCGCGGAGCCTTCGCGGAGAAGGCCGACGAGTTCACCGACGTGCTCAAGCTCGGCCGCACCCAGCTCCAGGACGCGGTGCCCATGACGCTGGGCCAGGAGTTCGGCGCGTTCGCCGTCACCCTCGGCGAGGACCAGGACCGGCTCCGCGAGGCCACGGCGCTGCTGCGCGAGATCAACCTCGGCGCCACCGCGATCGGCACCGGCATCAACGCCGACCCCCGCTACGCCGAGACCGTCCGCGCCCGGCTGTCGGCGATCACCGGGCTCGACCTGGCCACCGCCCCGCACCTGGTCGAGGCGACCAGCGACGTCGGGGTGTTCGTGCAGCTCTCCGGGGTGCTCAAGCGGATCGCGGTGAAGCTGTCCAAGACCTGCAACGACCTGCGGCTGCTCTCCTCCGGCCCGACGGCCGGGCTCAACGAGATCAACCTGCCGGCGGTGCAGGCCGGGTCGAGCATCATGCCGGGCAAGGTCAACCCGGTCATCCCGGAGGTGGTCAACCAGATCGCCTTCCAGGTGATCGGCAACGACGTCACCGTCACCCTCGCCGCCGAGGGCGGGCAGCTGCAGCTCAACGCCTTCGAGCCGATCATCCTGCTCTCGCTCGGGCAGGGCCTGCGCCACCTGCGGGAGGGCTGCCGGACGCTGACCGAGCACTGCGTCCGCGGCATCACCGCCAACACCGGCCACCTGCGCGCGGTCGTCGAGCACTCGATCGGCCTGGTCACCGCCCTGTCCCCGGTGATCGGCTACGAGCAGTCGTCGGCCATCGCCGCCGAGGCCCTGCGCACCCGCCGCCCCGTCGTCGACCTGGTCCTCGAACGCGGCCTGCTCGACCGCGCCGAGCTCGACCGGCTCCTGGCGCCGGCCAACCTGGTGGGGCCGCTGCGCAGCGCCGCCCCGAAACCGGACCTGGACGTGTCGACGAGCTGACGCCCCGGCCCGTCAGGGACCCGACCGGACGACCTCGGGCAGCGCGCCGTCGTCGTGCCGGCCGGACCCGGCGCGGCGGAACGCGCTGGGGTTGACGCCGCGGACGCGCTTGAAGGCCGCGCTGAAGGCGAAGGCGTCGGAGTAGCCGACGCTGCGGGCGACGGCCGCGATCGTGGCCGCGTCCCGCTCCACCAGCAGGTCCGCCGCCAGGGTCATGCGCCAGCGGGTCAGGTAGGTCAACGGGGGCTCGCCGACCAGCTCGGTGAAGCGCTTGGCCAGCGTCGCGCGTGACACCCCGACGCGGTCGGCCAGGACCGAGACCGTCCACGGCGCCGCCGGCTCGGCGTGCAGCAGCCGCAGGGCGCGGCCGACGACCGCATCGCGGTGCGCGGCGTACCACGCCGGCGCCCGGGTGTCGGGCCGCTCGAACCACTCGCGCAACGCGCACACCAGCATCCAGTCCAGCAGCCGGTCGAGGACGACCTGCTGCCCCGGGGCGTCGACGGCGACCTCCGCGGCCAGCAGGTCGAGCACCGCGCCGGCCACGCCCCCGGCGTCCACCCGCAGCAGGACCGGCAGCGCGTCCAGCAGCCTCCTCCCGACCTCGCCGCCCACCGGGTAGGCGCCCACGACCAGCGTGGTCGCCCCGCCCGCGTCGCCGTCGTGCCAGCCGAGCCGGTGCAGGGTCCCGCCCTGGTCGGGCGTCGCGCAGTGCTCGCCGCACGCGACCGGCTCGGCCGCGGTCCCGACCTCGTCGACGAAGCTGAACGTGCCCGGCCCCCGCACGAGGACCACCTCGCCCGCGGCGAGGTGCTCCGGCGGGGCGCCGTCCGGGAGGATCCACCCGGCCCCGTCCAGCACGGCGCACAGCGTGAGCGGGGCACCGTCGACGAACCGCAGGCACCAGGGCGCCGACAGCGTCGAGCTGCCGAACAGCGACCCCTGGGCCCGCACGCCGCGGAACAGGTCACCGAAGGCGTCCACGCCCCGAGCCTAGACGCTCGCACAGGTGATCCGGCGTCCTGCCCATGGCAGCGTCTACCGCGGCCCCGTTGACTGGTCGGCATGAGCGACGAGACGGTCCTGGT
>DASVUG010000064.1:0-4682 GCA_036387155.1 Pseudonocardia sp.
CAGGCCAAGATCGCCGACCTCGGCCTGCAGGAGGGGGCGGTGGTCGCGCAGGTCGCGCCCCAGTGCTTCGACATCTCCCTGTGGCAGCTGGTGTCGGCGCTGCTGGTCGGCGGGCGGACCCTGCTCGTCGAGCAGGAGGCCGTCCTCGACGTCGAGCGGTTCGTCGACACGCTCGTCGCCGGCCGGGTGAACGTCGTGCAGGTCGTGCCGTCCTACCTCGAGGCGTTGCTGTCCTACCTCGAGCGGCACCCGCGCGACCTGCCGGACCTGCACACCGTCTCGGCCACCGGCGAGGCGCTCAAGCTCGAGCTGGCCCAGCGGTTCTTCGCCGTGCAGCAGCGCATCGCGCCCGGCCGCGAGATCGCGCTGGTCAACGCCTACGGGCTCACCGAGACCTCCGACGACACCAACCACGCGGTGCTGCGCCGGGCCCCCGCGGGCGACCGGGTCCCGCTCGGGCCGGCGGTGCAGAACGTCGCGGTGTACGTCGTCGACGAGAACCTGGTGCCGGTGCCGCTGGGCGCCCCGGGGCTCATCTGCTTCTCCGGCGTGTGCGTGGGCCGCGGCTACGTCAACGACCCGGAGCGGACCGCCGCGGTCTACCTGACCGACCCGCACCGACCCGGGACGCGCCTGTACAAGGGCGGCGACTACGGGCGCTGGCTGCCCACCGGCGAGCTGGAGTTCCTGGGCCGCCGCGACTCGCAGGTCAAGATCGCCGGCTTCCGGATCGAGATCGGCGAGATCGACAACGCGCTGCTGCGGGTCCCCGGCGTCGACGACGCCGCGGTGGTGGTCGCCGAGCGGCCCGACCGCGGCAAGTACCTGGTGGCCTTCTACGCGAGCCCGCGGGAGATCGGGGTCGACGCGCTGCGCGAGCGGCTGGGCGCGACGCTGCCGCACTACATGGTGCCGACGGCGTTCCACCGGCGGGACCGGCTGCCGCTCACCGCCAACGGCAAGATCGACACCAAGGCGCTGACGGCGCTCGCCGCCGAGCTCGAGGTCGTCGACGACGCGGGGGAGCCGCCGCGCACCCCCACCGAGCGACGGCTGGCGGGCGCCTACGCCGCCGTGCTCGGCGTCCCCGAGGCGCAGGTCGGCCGGCTCGACCACTTCTTCGACCGCGGCGGCTCGTCGCTGTCGGCGGTGAAGCTGGCGATCGCGCTGGAGCGCGCCGTCTCGCTCCGCGACGTCACCCGCCACCCGGTGCTGGCCGACCTGGCCGCGCTGGTCGACGGCCGAGCCGACGGCCCGGCCGCCGCCGCGTCGGCCACCGCGTCCGCCCCGGTCCCGCCCGGGGAGCTGCTGCAGGTGCTCGCCGGGCCCGAGCTGTGTCGTGAAAGCCACTTTCAAGACACCGCACGCCCTGAAGGTGGCTTTCACGACACCCGGGACACCCCGGTCCCCGCGCTGATCTGCTTCCCGTACGCCGGGGGCAACGCGGTGAACTTCGCAGCGATGGCCCGGGCGCTGCGCGGTCGCCTCGCCGTCTACGCCGTCGAGCTGCCGGGGCACGACCTGGCCCCCGAGGACGGCGGGCGGGAGCCCTTCGCGGCCGTCGAGCAGGTCGTCGAGCAGGTGGTCGCGGAGGTCGTCCGCCACGGGCTCACCGACGTGATGCTGTGGGGCCACTCCGCGGGCACCGCGACGGCCGTGGCGACGGCCCGGGCGCTGGAGGCGCGCGGCGTGCCGGTGCGGCGGGTGTTCCTGGCCGCGCAGCTGCTCGGCGACGCCGACCGCCGCCGGGCCGCGGTGGCCGAGCTGTCCACGCTCACCGACGCCGACATCGCCGCCCGCCTCGCCGCGGACGGCGGCTACACCGCCCTCGCCGAGCTGGACGCGCCGCGCGCCGCGCACGTCGGCGCCGCCTACCGGCACGACTGCACCGCCGCCCACCGCTGGTTCCTCGACCGTGTCCTCGACCCCGCGGGCACGCCCGCAGGGGGTGTCCTCGACCCCGCGGGCAAGCCCGCAGGGGGTGTCCTCGACCCCGGCCCCGCGCCCGCGGTGCGGCTGGCCGCGCCGGTGACCGTCGTCGTCGCGGCCGACGACCCGAGCACGGCCGACGCCGCCCGCCGCCACGCGCAGTGGCGGGTGCTCGCCGACGAGGTGGACCTGCACGAGCTCCCCGACGGCGGCCACTACTTCCTGCGCACCCGCCCCGAGCGGGCCGCGGAGGTCGTGGCGCACGCCGTCCTCGCCCCGTCCCGCTAGGACACCCCGGCACGACCTCGCGCCGCCGACCGCCCGACCCCGATCGACCGAAAGGACCTCCCATGTCGTCGCCCACCCTCCCGTTCTCGGTGTTGCAGGCCCCGGGCAAGCCACCGCTGCTGCCGCTGTCGGGTGTCGGCGACCCGGCCGACTGGGCGGCGGCGCACCGCGACGCCCTGCGCGCCGCCCTCCTGCACCACGGGGCGCTCCTGGTCCGCGGGCTCGGGCTGCGCGACGCGGCCGGCGTCGGCGCCGTCTTCCGCGCGCTGGCCCCGGGCGGCCTGCTGCCCGAGCAGGAGTCCTTCGCGCCGCGCGAGGACCGCGGCGGGGGCGTGTACTCGTCGACGAAGTGGCCGGCCAACCAGCAGATGTGCCTGCACCACGAGATGAGCTACACCCTGGCGTTCCCCGGCACGATGATGTTCGCCTGCCTGACCGCGCCGGACCGTGGCGGCGCGACGGTGACGGCCGACTCGCCGACGGTGCTCGGCGCCCTGCCCCCGCCGCTCGCGCAGCGGTTCGAGCGGGAGGGCTGGATGCTGACCCGCACCTACGGCGACGAGATCGGCGCGGACTGGACCGAGGCGTTCGGGACCACCGACCGCGCCGCCGTCGAGCGGTACTGCCGGGGCAACGGCATCGAGTTCGCCTGGCAGCCCGACGGCGGCCTGCGGACCCGCCAGCGGCGCAGCGCGATCGTGCGCCACCCCGTGACCGGGCAGTGGTGCTGGTTCAACCAGGTCGCCTTCCTCAACCGGTGGACGCTGGCCGACGAGGTGCGCGAGTACCTGGTCGAGGTCTACGGCGAGGACGGGCTGCCGTTCGACACGCGCTTCGGCGGCGGCGACCCGATCGGCAAGGACGTCGTGGACCTGCTCAACGGGATCAACGAGGCCCACACGGCCCGCGAGGCCTGGCAGCCCGGCGACCTGATGCTGGTGGACAACGTCCGGACCGCGCACGGCCGCGAGGCCTACGCGGGGGAGCGCGAGGTGCTGGTCGGGATGGCCGACCCGGTCGCGCTGGACCGGTGCTCGCCGACGGTCCCGGTGCCCCGGTGACGGCCCCCGACCCGGGTGCGGCCGCCCGGTCCGCGCCCGCCGTCCCGCCGTTCGCCGTGATCTCCGGCGCGCAGGTCCGCCGGGCGCTGGAGGGCCAGGAGAAGCAGGTCACGGAGCTGGTCGAGGCCGCCTACCGGTGGCACGGCGCCGGCGACTCGGTCAACCCGCCGTCGTACTTCCTGCGCTTCCCGGATCGTCCCTCCGACCGGATCATCGCCCTGCCCGCCTCGCTCGGCGGGCAGGTGCGGGTGGACGGGCTCAAGTGGATCTCCAGCTTCCCGGGCAACGTGGCGGCCGGGATCCCGCGGGCGTCGGCGGTGCTCATCCTCAACGACCGCGACACCGGCTACCCGTTCGCCGTCCTCGAGAGCTCGATCATCAGCGCCACCCGCACCGCGGCGTCGGCGGCCCTGGCCGCGGACCGGCTCTCGCGGGGGCGGACGCGGCCGACGCGCGTCGGGTTCTTCGGCACGGGGCTGATCGCCCGCTACGTCCACACCTTCCTCACCGGCACCGGTTGGACGTTCGACGAGACCCACCTGTACGACCTGTCCGCCGACAGCACCGCCGGCTTCTCGGGCTACCTCGACCGGGTGGGCACGCCGGGGCGGGTCGTCGTGGCCGACGGCCCGGAGGCGCTGGTCCGGTCCTGCGACCTGGTGGTCTTCGCGACGGTGGCCGGCGAGCCGCACGTGCACGACGTCGCCTGGTTCGACCACGGCCCACTGGTCCTGCACGTGTCGCTGCGCGACCTCGCCCCGGAGGTCCTGCTCGCCGCCACGAACGTCGTCGACGACGTCGAGCACTGCCTCAAGGCGAACACCTCGCCGCACCTGGTCGAGCAGGCCACGGGCAACCGCGACTTCCTCGCCGGCACGCTCGACGACGTGCTGACCGGGCGGGTCGCCGTCCCGGCCGACGGCACCGTGGTGTTCTCGCCCTTCGGCCTGGGCGTGCTGGACCTCGCCGTCGGCAAGCACGTCTACGACGAGGTCGTCCGCGCGGGCGAGCTGCACGTCGTCGACGACTTCTTCCACGAGCGCCGCCGCCACTGACGCCCCCGCGGACGCCGACCGCGACGCCCCGATCGTGCGAGGAAGGCCACCTTCACGGCGCCTGGTGCCGTGAAGGTGGCCTTCCTGGCAACCAGCGGCGGCGGGGGACCGGGCCGGGCGGGCCGGGGCGGCGGCTACACCTCGGTCTCGACGCCCGCCTCGAGCGGGGTGAACGCCGTCCCCCGCGGGCCCAGCCGCTCCAGGAGGCCGTAGAAGATGCCGGGCGCGGTCACCACCGCCTCGTGGATCGGCACCGCCGCGCGCGGGGCGACCGCCCGCAGGTAGTCGACCGTCTCGGCGATCTTGCTCCACGGCGCGGCCGCGGGCAGGAACAGCACCTCGAGCGGCT